>NZ_JANWXB010000193.1 GCF_025055495.1 Thermoflexus sp.
CCCGCCGGAGCTGCGGGAGGGGCGCGGGGAGATCGAGGCGGCCCTGGAAGGGCGCCTCCCCCGCCTGATCGAGGTGGCGGACCTGCAGGGCGACCTGCAGGTCCACAGTGTCTGGAGCGACGGCCAAGCCTCCATCCGGGAGATGGCCCAGGCGGCGAAGGCCAAGGGCTACCGCTACATGCTGCTCACCGATCACTCCCAGAGCCTGGGGGTGGCCAAGGGCCTGACGCCGGAACGCCTGTGGGAACAGCGCCGGGAGGTCGAGGCGGTCAACGCCGAGCTGGGGGACGGCTTCCGGGTGCTGCACGGCGCGGAGGTGGAGATCCGGGCCGACGGCAGCCTGGATTATCCCGACGAGGTCCTGGCCGCCCTGGATCTGGTGGTGGCCTCGGTGCACACCGGCCTGCGCCAGGACCGGGAGCGGGTGACGGCCCGCTTCTTGGCGGCGATCCGGCATCCGTATGTGCACATCATCGCCCATCCCACCGGGCGGCTGATCGGGGAGCGGGAGGGGGCGGACGCCGATTGGGAGGCGATCCTGCGGGCGGCGGCGGAGACGGGGACGCTGCTGGAGATCAACGCGAACCCGGCGCGGCTGGACCTGCCGGACGCGCTGGCGCGGCGGGCGCTGGAGCTGGGGTGCAAGCTGGTGATCAGCACCGACGCCCACAGCCCGGGGGAGTTCGACCTGATCCACTTTGGGGTCGCTGTGGCCCGGCGGGCCTGGGCCACCCCGGAGGACATCGCCAACACCTGGCCGCTGGAGCGGCTGCTGGCCTGGGCGAAGGCCAAACCCGAGCGTCTTCGGGGCACCCCATAGGAGCGCCGGGTTGGAAGGCTCCTGACGGCAGGTCGAGCCGTCATAAAATTAGCAGGCAGAGGAGATGGAGGGGTCTAACGGTGGGAAGGAGGAGGGTCCTATGGCGATCGATGTGCGAACTTTTATCGAGGCCCTCAGTGGAATCAAGGCAATCGCAGATCTGGCGGCTCCGCTCCTGCAGCGGCTGATCGACACACGCGAAGCCAAGGGGCGCCTGCAAGCCCTCCTCAGAGAAGCAGAACAGGATTTCCTTGAGAAGGCCCGCCGGCAGGGGCTGGATGACCGCATCATCCAGTGGACGACCCAGCTTCCCCTCCAGGATCTCCTCTCCTTCCGTCAGGCACTGGACGATCTCCTGAGGCACTGGAGAGAGGAGGCGCTGGAGGAGATCCTGGCCCGGGAGTTCGCCCGCATCCCCGGCGTGGCGGAGGCGGATCGAGCCCGCGCCCTAGCCCTCTACCTGGCCTGCCTGCGCGCCCGCCTGATCGCCGACGAGAGCTTCCGCCCGGTGGTGGTCGCCCTCAGCAACCTCCGCATCGAAGGGCAACTGGAGCGGATCAAAGAAGAGCTGAACCGGCTTCGACAGGCGATTGACGCCTTCCTGAGCGCTGTCTCCCAGGGCCTCGTTATCCGGGCGGATCAGGTGGTGGTGCAGACGGTCCTGCCTGCACCGCTGCCGGAAGCCCGCGATCCCGCCCGCCTGTTTCGCATCCTGGCCCTCCTGGCCGCGCCGGTTCACGATCCGAAGCGCCCAGAGAAGCCCCCTCCGCCGCTGGACCTGCGGCAAGAGTGGAATAAACTGTGCGTGGTGATCCGGGAGAGCCGCGCTCCCATCTACCTCACCCGCCTCGTCCCGCCCACGCTGGAGACTTTGCGCGGTGCCCTCTCTCCCCGCGCCGAAGCCCAGGCCGTATTCCCTCACGTTTTCCACTTCAGAGGCCACGCCCGGAGGGACGGCCTCCTCCTGGAGGATGAATACGGGCGGGTCCATCTGGCGACCACCAAGGAGATCCTGGACGCGCTGGGTGGGATGCCGCGCCCGCTGGACTTAGTGGTCCTCAACGGGTGCGAGAGCGCGGCGGATGTCGAATCCGTCGCCCAGGCGCTGGTGAAGGAGGGCCGGGCCCGCGCCGCAGTAGGCTATATCCAGCCTGTCTACGACCCTGAGGCCGTCCGCTTTGCCGCCCATCTGTATGCCGAACTGACCAACGGCTTCCCCCTGCGCGATGCGGTGAGGCGCGCGCAAGGGGAGATGGCCGCGCCCTCTGTGGTCCTGCTGGGCGATGAAAACCTCCGCTTCGAACGCTTCACCGGCGGCGAGCCCTGGATCGAAGACCGCCGCCCACAGGGCAACCTGTATCGATCGAAGCGCGCGCTGTTCTTCTTCGGTCGAGGCAACGAGCTGGTGAAGATCGCCGAGGCGCTGGCCTCCCCGCCCCAGGTGATCCTGATCTCCGGCCCTCCTGGCATCGGGAAAACCGCCCTGGCGCTGGAGGCCGCCGACCGCAATGCATGGCGCTTTCCCGGCGGCGTTGCGGTCGCGGAAGGCCCTCGCCCGGAGGAGAACCGGCCCGGCACAGCGGATTCCCTCTTCAACCAGCTCGCCGAGGCCCTGCGCCTGCGGCCCGAGCCGGGAAAGGTCGTGGAAGCCCTTGCTCTTCACGTTCATCTGCAGCCCACGCTCCTGATTTTCGATAACGTAGAGGCTCTTCCGCCTGAGGAACGGAGACGCCTACGGGAGTTCCTCGCGCGCCTGGGCGAGAGGAGCGCGGCGATCGTCCTCTCCCGGCCGCTGCTGATGGAACTTGAGGAACTCCCCCATGCCTATCCAGTTCGCCTCGACGAGGGCATCGGGGCCGAGGCGGCGGTCCGCTACGCCCTGTGGCTGGCCCGGGAGCGGAGGATCCCCCTCGAACCGGCGCAGGC
>NZ_JANWXB010000243.1 GCF_025055495.1 Thermoflexus sp.
GGGGGGGGGGCGGCGCCGCCCCGCGCCCCCCGCACCGCCCCCGAAAGATTTTTCTCCCCCCACCTCACGGCCCTCCGGGCCTTGGGGAGGGAGGAGAAAAGGGGGAGGGGTAATCTTCCGGACAGGCTTTGGGTCCTCAAATCCCCACTGGATCACTGGACAAGGCACTGGGGAGGAGGCGGAAAAATCTTTTTGGGCTGGGGCGCTGCTGAAGGCGGCGCTCCAGCCCCCAACCCCCCGGGAGAGTTTGAAAGTCGCAGGCGGCGTTGAACGTTTGGAGGTGGGCAGGGCTGCCGAAGGCGGCCCCGCCCGTCCCCAAACCTCCTCTACTTGGGTGGGCTAAGACTCCTCTCTCTTCCCGCGGCTCGAAGGGCCGCGGGAAGGGGGATCAAAGATTTCAGTTCGTGTTTAGACCACAGGTGGATGGCTGGGCTCGATGGCCGGTAAAGACCTGGAAGGGTGGGGCAGCAAAGTCTCCTGCCCCATCACCTAAACCCATATCACGAAGCGGGATGGGGAAGACAGGGGAAGAGACGATTAGGCCTTTTCTCACCATCGAGCGGCTCGCTTTCTTACACTTCCGAAATCTCCTATAACGGAGGAAGACCCCATGGCGGATCTCAACCTGATCGCGGAGCTCGCCACGGAGGGCACGACCAAGATCGTGCTGCTGGTCATGGATGGCCTGGGCGGGATGCCCGTAGAGCCCGGAGGGCCGACGGAACTGGAGGCCGCCCACACGCCGAACATGGACCGTCTCGCGGCGGAGGGCACGCTGGGCCTCCATATCCCGGTGCGGCCTGGATTGGCCCCCGGAAGCGGCTATGCCCATCTGGCTCTCTTCGGCTACGATCCGCTGGCCTACCCGGTTGGACGGGGAGTGCTGGAGGCGGTCGGAATCGGCTTCCCCCTGGAGCCTCATGATGTGGCCGCCCGGGGCAACTTCGTTACCGTGGATGCGGAAGGCCGAATTGTGGATCGACGCGCAGGCCGGATCCCAACGGAGGTGAACGCCCGCCTGGTGGAGCGCCTGCGGTCCATCCGCCTGGAGGGTGTGGAGATATTCGTGGAGCCGGTGAAGGAGCATCGCTTCATCCTGGTGCTGCGCGGAGAAGGGCTCTCCCCCGCGCTGACAGAGACCGATCCGGGGAAGACCGGCGTGCCGCCGATGCCCGTCCATGCGCTTCAGCCCGAAGCGGAACGGACCGCAGCGTTGGTCAACCAGTGGATCGAGCACGCGCGGGCGATCCTGGCCGATGCCCATCCGGCGAATATGGTCACCCTGCGCGGGTTCGATTGTCCCCCGCGCCTGCCGTCTTTCCAGGACGTCTACAAGCTCCGCGCCGTCGCCGCCGCCGTCTACCCGATGTATCGCGGGGTGGCCCGTCTGGTTGGCATGGAAACCCTCGATGTCCACGGAGATACCCCCGCCGAGATCTTCCGGGAAGCCATCGCCCACTGGGATCGCTTCGATTTCTTCTTCATCCACATTAAGCCCACAGACAGCCGGGGGGAGGATGGGGATTTCGAGGCCAAGGTTCGGGTGATCGAGGCCGTGGACGCCGCCCTGCCGATCCTGCTGGAGCGGCAGCCGGATGTCCTGGTGATTACCGGCGATCACTCCACGCCGGCTGCCCTGCGAACCCACACCTGGCACCCAGTCCCGGTGCTCCTCTGGGCGCCGCGGACCGCCCGACCGGATGGTGCGCCCGGCTTTGGAGAGCGAGCGTGCCGGACTGGGGGGCTGGGGATCTTCACGGCCACGGATCTCATGCCCATGATCCTGGCTCATGCCGGCCGCCTTTCCCGGTTAGGAGCGTGAGGGCCTTCGCGGATGTTGGCGGGATAAGGTAAAAGCGGGGGGTCGGCTTCGCCGCCGGTCCTGCGACTCCAGGCTTGCAACCGGGACCCCCGGGCTTCCGATCTCGCTGTTGAGAGGGAAGAGCGAGGTTTTTGGGGGGCGGGTGGGGCCATCGAAGGCGGCCCTGCCTGCCCCTAAACCCCTGGGAATCCCGATCGGCTCTCCCGAGGAGAGAGGCTGCCGGGTGCGGCCTTCCAGGCCCTCCCGAAATCTCCGATCATAGGGGTGAACGCGTTGCGTGGAAGCGATCGTATCCCCGCTTGCGGGATGGGGATTTTCCTTCTACTCCTTGCCGCATGCCTCCCATCGCCTCCCGCCGTGGAACGCCGCTTCGATGGTCAGGCAGCGTTCCGCCACATCCAGGCCCAACTGGCGATGGGCCCACGTTATCCCGGGAGCTCCGGCTGGGAACAGGTGCAGCGCTACATCCAGGACCATGTGACCCGCGAGGGTTGGCGCTTTGAGGTTCAGCCCTTCGTTGCCTCGGGGATCTCCGGGCGCAACCTGATCGCCCGCGCCGGCCATGGTCCGGTGATCCTGGTGGGGGCGCATTATGATACCCGTCGCCGGGCGGATCGGGATCCAGAACGCCCGGAGGATCCGGTGCCCGGGGCCAACGACGGAGCGAGCGGTGTGGCGGTGCTGCTGGAGCTGGCCCGCGCGCTGGATCGTCCGCGCCTGCGCTATGAGGTCTGGCTGGTTTTCTTCGACGCGGAGGATCAGGGGGAGCTGGACGGCCTTCCCTGGATCATCGGTTCCACTCATTTCGCGGCCATGCTCACGACGACCCCCACCGCCATGATCCTGGTGGACATGGTCGGGGATGCCGACCCGCAGTTCTATTATGAACGGCATTCGGATCCCGTGTTGCGCGAACGGCTCTGGCGGATCGCGGCGGAGCTGGGTTATCGAGAATGGTTTATTCCGGAACCCCGCTGGGCGCTGATCGATGATCATCTTCCCTTCCTGCAGCGGGGCATTCCTGCGGTAGATATCATCGATTTCGATTACCCGGCATGGCATACCACCGCCGACACCCTGGATCGCGTCTCCCCCCATACCCTGGAGGCGGTCGGCCGGGTGCTGGAGCACTTCCTGGAGTCCGAGCCGCCGTAGCCAGCTGGGGTCCTGGGGTTGAGGCGGATTGCCGAAGATGGTCTGCAGTCCCCAGGATTGCGGTCAGGCGAGGCTGGATGAATAATACGCTTGTTGGTTAATCGATAAGGAGAGGTTTCATTGCTCCATCCTCTGGCATGGCCAGCGGTGTAAGCCCTGACGAGAACAACTGCCACCAGGAGGCTCCCATGCCGGAACGCGTCGCTCTTTACCTCCAGGACGCTCACGATCTCCGGGAAGCCATGCGCTATGTGCAGTATGCAGAGCAACGTGGTTTTGAGGCTGTCTGGCAAGCGGAATCCCGTCTGGTGCGCGACGCCATTGTGCCGATGGCCGCTTACGC
Source organism: Thermoflexus sp. (assembly GCF_025055495.1). GTDB lineage: Bacteria > Chloroflexota > Anaerolineae > Thermoflexales > Thermoflexaceae > Thermoflexus. Next base: position 3,321 of record NZ_JANWXB010000243.1, read on the forward strand.
CGCCGTCACCGAGCGGATTAAGGTCGCCTCCGGGGTGATTAACAACTGGACTCGCAACCCGGCCCTCATCGCAGCGACTTTTCTCACCCTGGACGACCTTGCTCCGGATCGAATCATCCTGGGCATCGGCGCCTGGTGGGATCCCCTGGCCTCCAAGGTCGGCATTAAACGGGAAAAGCCCCTGAAAGCGATGCGGGAAGTGGTGACCGTGGTGCGCGACCTCCTGGCCATGAAACGGGTGACCTTCCACGGCGAGTTCGTTCATCTCACCGATGTCGAGCTGGATGTGGTGTATGGGCGTCGGGAGCCGCGCAACGTGCCGATTTACATCGGGGCGACCGGCATGCAGATGATGGAGCTGGCGGGCGAGATCGCGGACGGCGTGCTGCTGAATTACCTGGTCTCCCCGAAATACAACGAGATGGCGCTCCATCATCTGGAGATCGGAGCGAAGCGGGCCGGCCGACGCGTGGAGGACATCGATCGGCCTCAGCTGGTGGTGTGTTCGGTGGACCACGACCGCAAGAAGGCGCTGGACAGCGCCCGAAAGCTGGTGACCCAGTATCTGGGCCAGCAGCCCCACATTATGAAAGCCAGCGGAGTGCCTCAGGAACTCCTGGACGAAATCGGCCGCGTCCTCACATGGCCTGCGACCCCGGAGCAGATCGAGCGAGCGATGGAGCTGGTGCCGGACGAGATCGTCCAGCTGATCACCGCCAGCGGATCCCCTGAGGAGGTCCGCCGCAAGGTTGACGAATATCGCGCGGCGGGATGCACATGCCCGGTCCTATACCCCCTGGGCGACGTCCGGTTGATGATCGACATCTTCGCTCAGGCATAACGTTGAAACCGGAACAGGGGTTACGATGACCTGGTCTCCCCAGCCCAATTCCCGCATGTGCTTTGTTTGCGGCCTGCAGAACCCTGCCGGCCTGAAGGTCCGCTTCTATGAAGATGGGAAGACCGTTGTGCGGGCAGAGGTCGTGATCCCGGCGGTGTTTCAGGGATATCCGGGAGTGGCTCATGGGGGAGTGGTTGCTGCCCTGCTGGATGAGGCAGCTGGACGCGCGTTAATGATCGGGGCTCCCGAGCGCTTTATGGTCACTGCCCAGCTGAGCGTTCGCTATCATCATCCGGTCCCCACCGGACAAACGCTCCTTCTGATCGCTTGTCCGCTTCGTGTCGGATCCCGCCTGGCCCGAGCGCGGGCGGAGCTTCGCCGGCTGGATGGAACGCTCTGCGCGGAAGCGGAGGCCATCCTGGTGAACGTGCCTCCAGAGATCCA
>NZ_JANWXB010000304.1 GCF_025055495.1 Thermoflexus sp.
GAGCGCTCCTCAACGCTTCAGGCGCGGATCCAGCGCATCCCGGAGGCCATCGCCCACAAAGTTGAAGGAGAGCGAGGTGAGGAAAATGCAGAACCCCGGGATGATCGCTTTGAAAGGTTGGGTCCACATATCGGCCTGGGCATTGTTCAACATATTCCCCCATGTAGGAACAGGGGGCTGAACCCCGAAGCCCAGGAAGCTGAGGGCCGCTTCCAGGATGATCACCGAGCCCAGGCTCAAAGTCGCGCTGACGATAATGGGAGCCATTGCATTAGGGATCATGTGGCGGATCACGATCTGTAGGTCCGACATCCCGAGAGCCCGCGCGGCCTCGGTGAACGTCTGCTCCCGCAGCGACAGCACCACCCCTCGCACCAACCGCGCCGATCCCATCCAGCCGAATATGCTCAGCACCAGGATAATGATCACCACGCTGCTCCACTCGCGGGTCAGGCCAGGGATCGTGATATCGCTCAGGAGAGCGGAGACGGTCAGCAGAAGGGGCAGAAGGGGAAGCGTCAGCATGAAGTCCACCACCCGCTGGATGATGTTGTCCAGCCATCCCCCGAAGTAGCCTGAAATCGCCCCGATCAGTGCCCCTGTGGTCTGGCTGATCAGCGTGACCACAAAGGCCACTGTTAGGGAGATCCGGGCCGCGTGCATCAACCGGGAGAGCACATCCCGCCCCAGCTCATCCGTCCCCAGCCAGTGGGCGGGGGAAGGGCCCGCGTTCTTCAGCAGCAGATTCTGGGCATAAGGATCATAGGGGGCGATCCAAGGGGCCAGCGCCGCAATCAGAGTGAAGGCCAGCAGGATCACCGCCCCCACCAGGGCCACCCGGTGACGACGGAACCGCCGCCAGACAATCAGCAGATAACTTTCTTCCCGAACCGTCAGAAGGGCTTCCGCCCGAAGCTCCGCCGTAGCCATCCATCACCCCCTCACTCCAGCCGGATCCGGGGATCCACAATGGTGTAAAGGATATCCGCCAGCAGATTCGCGAACACCACCAGCAAAGCGGTGATGAACAGCAGCGCCATCACCACCGGCCAATCATCCGCTTGCAAAGCGTCGTAATACAGCCGCCCCATGCCCTTGTAGTTGAAAATCGTCTCCGTGAGCACCGCTCCGCTGAAAATACTCGGAATCTCCAGGGTCAGAATGGTCACGATCGGAATGAGGGCGTTACGCAGCGCGTGCTTCATAATCACCACCCGCTCCACCAGCCCCTTCGCCCGGGCCGTGCGCACATAATCCTGGCGCAACACCTCCAGCATGGAGGACCGAGTATAACGGCTCCATCCGGCCATATACAACAAGCTCAGCACAATGGTGGGCAGGATCAGATGGACCGCACGATCCAGCGGGGAACCCGGGGTGGCGCCCAACACGTAAAGGAGGCTCCCGGGCTGAGGCGGACGCAGGCTGAAAGTGTTCCCGGTGGGCAAATACGGCAAACCGAAGACCTGATACCAGGGGGAACGGGGGCCGCTGAAGATAAAGATCATCATGAGCCCGAACCAGAAGACAGGCATCGCCGTGCCAAAGAACGCAAAGGTGGTGGCCGCATAGTCCAGCAGGGAATATTGCTTCACCGCCGAGTAGATCCCGATGGGAATGGCCACCAGCAGGGAGAGAAGCGTGGCGGAGGTCATCAGAAGCAATGTGTTCGGAAGCCGGAACCAAATTAGATCGATGACCTTCTGCCCAGATGCCAGGCGCCAGGAATCGCCGCAATCAAAACGAATCACCCCTCGTGTGCACTCGGCGGGGATCTCCCGACAACTGGTCCGCTGAAGGGATTTCAACCCCACCTCATCCAGCCAGTCCTCCCCTAACAACCAGACGATATAACGCCAGTGCAGCGGCCGGTGCAGTCCCAGGAATTCCTCGATCCTCCGGATCTCCTCCGGGCTCAATCGACTTTTCCGATCCGCCCCTAGATTGATCCCGCTTAAGGGTCCACCGGGAGCCAGGTTCATAATGGCATAAATCGCCATGGAAGAAAGGAGAATCACCACCATCATTTGAAACAAACGACGGATCAGGTAATTAACCATTCTTCCCTCCTCAATCGCCCTAATCACAAATCGTCCCAACAGAGAAGTTTTTCCGAGAGCATAGGCCGCCTTCGGCGGCCCACATCCCTAAAACTATCCCGGGATCTCAGGACGCCTCCGATGTTCCAGACTGCACCTCAAAGGCATCCGGTGAACGCCTATCCCCCCGGATCCTCCCTTCCGGCGGGCCCTTTCTTCCCCCTCCCTACGGCCCAGGGGGCTGTGGGGAGGGGGACTAAAAAATCCCCCGGTGGCGGGGGGGGGGGGGCGGCCCCCCCCCCCCCCCCCCCCCAAACACCACAAAAAAAAAAAGAGAAAACAAAAACCGCGGGAGC
>NZ_JANWXB010000285.1 GCF_025055495.1 Thermoflexus sp.
CTCAAATCCTCAGTTTATAACTGGACAAAGCACCACTGAAAAATCAAAAGGAGGCAGATGGAGATATGGAAAAGAAGCGCGCTCTGATCACCGGCATCACCGGCCAGGATGGCTCTTACCTGGCGGAGTTCTTGCTGGAGAAGGGATATGAAGTGATCGGGATGGTTCGCCGCACCAGCACCATCAACTTTGAGCGGATCCGTCACATCCAGGACCGCATCACGCTGGTCCAGGGAGACCTGCTGGATCAGTCCTCTCTGATCGACATCCTGCGGGAACACCGGCCCCATGAGGTCTACAATCTGGCCGCCCAATCCTTCGTGCCGACCTCTTTCAGGCAGCCGGTCCTCACCGGGGAATTCACCGCCCTCGGCGTTACCCGCTTGCTGGAGGCCATTCGTCTGGTCGACCCCACGACCCGCTTCTACCAGGCCTCCAGCAGCGAGATGTTCGGGAAGGTGAGGGAAATCCCCCAGAACGAGAACACCCCCTTCCATCCCCGCAGCCCATACGGGGTGGCCAAAGTATATGCCCACTGGATCACAGTGAATTACCGGGAGAGCTACGGGATGTTTGCCGTCTCCGGGATCTGCTTCAACCACGAGAGCCCGCGCCGCGGGCTGGAGTTCGTCACCCGCAAGATCACTTACACCGCGGCGAAGATCCGGCTGGGCCTGGCGCACGAGCTCCGCCTGGGGAACCTGGAAGCCCGCCGGGACTGGGGATATGCGCCGGATTATGTGCGGGCGATGTGGCTGATGCTGCAACAGGATGAACCGGAGGATTACGTGATCGCCACGGGGGAGACCCATTCCGTGCGCGAGTTCGTGGAGGTGGCGTTCGACTACCTGGGCCTGGACTGGAGGAAATATGTGGTGGTGGATCCTGCCCTCTATCGCCCGGCGGATGTGGACCTTCTGGTGGGCGATGCCACCAAGGCGCGGACCCAACTCGGGTGGGCGCCTTCAGTGACCTTCGAGCAGCTGGTGAAAATCATGGTGGACGCGGATCTGGAGCTGGTAAAACAGGAATACGGGATCCGGGAGGGGTGAAATGGCGGACATCCGCTTCGGCACTGACGGATGGCGCGGCCGCATCGCCGACGACTACACCTTTGCGAACGTCCGGCGGTGCGCGCAGGGCTTCGCCCAGTGGCTGCTGGATACCGGCCAGGCCGAAGGGGGGGTGGTGATCGGCTACGATCATCGCTTCGCTTCCGAGCACTTCGCGGAGGCCTGCGCGGAGGTCCTGGCCGGCAACGGCATCCGGGTTTATCTGTGCGACCGGGCCATGCCGACGCCGGTGATCAGCTACGGCGTGATCGCCCGCGGCGCGGCGGGAGCCATCAACATCACCGCCAGCCATAACCCGCCAACGGACAACGGCTTCAAGGTCCGCAACCGCTTCGGGGGTGCGGTAGACCCCCAGGGCCTGCAGGAGATCGAGGCCCGCATCCCACCGGATGAGAGCAGGGTGAAGCGGATGCCCTTAGCGGAAGCCCAGGCCGCAGGGCTGGTAGAGATCTTCGATCCGGCCCCCGCTTACATCGAACATCTCCAGACGCTGGTCGATCTGGAAACGCTTCGCCAGGCGGATCTCACCATTGTGGTCGATCCGATGTGGGGCAACGGCGCGGGCTGGCTGCGGCGGCTGCTCTCCCCCGGGCGCCTTCGCATCGTGGAGATCCACGGCGAGCGCAACCCCATCTTCCCCCGCATGAAGCGCCCGGAGCCCATCCCCCCGAATCTGGATGACCTGCAGGAGCAGGTGCGGGCCCTGAAGGCCGACGCGGGGATCGCAACGGATGGCGACGCCGATCGGGTGGGTTTGGTGGATGAGCGAGGGGAGTTCGTGGATCAGCTGCGCGTCTACGGCCTGCTGGCTCTTTATCTCCTGGAAATCCGGGGACAGCGAGGACCCATTGTCAAAACCCTCTCCACCACCTCCATGCTGGAGAAACTGGGGGAGCGCTATGGGGTCCCGGTTTATGAGACCGGGGTGGGCTTCAAGTATGTGGCCCCGAAGATGCTGGAGACGAACGCCCTGATCGGGGGCGAGGAGAGCGGCGGCTTCGCTTTCCGGGGGCATCTGCCGGAACGGGATGGCATCCTGGCCGGCCTGTATCTGTTGGACTTCATGGTTCGAACGGGGAAGCGGCCCTCGGAGCTGATCGAAGCGCTCTTCCGCCAGGTCGGGCCACATTATTACTCGCGCATCGACGTGGAGTTCCCGCCGGAGCGCCGCGGGGAAACCCGGGCCCGTCTGGACCAGGCACAACCGGAGCAGCTGGCCGGGCTCCGGGTGGTCCGGATAGACCATAGCGATGGCTACAAGTTCTACCTGGAGGATGGCGGCTGGCTGCTGATCCGGTTCTCAGGCACTGAGCCCCTGTTGCGGATCTACACGGAGACCACCGCGCCGGAGCGGGTGCCGCACCTGCTCGCCGCGGGCCGGACGCTGGCGGGCCTGGAGTGAGGGTCAGGATGGCGCTCATCGATACCCATTGTCATCTGGATGATCCCGCCTTTGATGAAGACCGGGATGAAGTGCTGGCCCGGGCGCGCGAGGCCGACGTGGAAGCTTTCGTGGTCCCCTCCATTACCCTGGAACGGATCCCGGCGGCCCTGAAACTGGCGGAGCGTTATCCGGGGATCTATGTGGCGGTGGGGATCCATCCTCACGCGGCCTCCACCTTCTCGTTCGAGGCGCTGGCGCAGCTACGGGAGTGGGCCCGGCATCCCCGGGTGGTGGCCATCGGGGAGATCGGCTTGGATTTCTATCGGGATCTGTCCCCCCGGGCATCTCAGCGGGAAGCCTTCCGGGCGCAGCTGGAACTGGCCGGCGAGCTGGGGCTGCCGGTGATCATCCACCAGCGGGAGGCTCAGGAGGCGGTGATGGAGGAGCTGGAACGCTGGGCCGCAGCCCATCTGGGCGCCCGTGGGATCCTGCATGCGTTCTCCGGGGATGCGGTGATGGCCCGGACCGCCGCCGCGTGGGGGTTCCTCCTGGGCATCGGGGGCCCCATCACGTATCCTCGCGCGGAGGCGCTTCGAGAGGCGGTGCGAGCGGTGGGGATTACTGCCCTGGTCCTGGAGACGGATGCGCCGTATCTCCCCCCTCAGCCCTATCGGGGGCGGCGGAATGAGCCTGCCCATCTCCGGATCATTGGGGAAACGGTATCCCGCATCCTGGGCCTTTCTCTGGAACATATCGCCGAGCACACGACCCGAAACGCCCGGTTGATCTTCCGGCTCCCCGAGCCTTAAAACATAACGGGCTTTACCATCCCCTCCTCACTGTCAGCTTTTAGGGGCTGGGGAGGTCATGAAAGTGGACTCGCCTATCCATAAACTCACGGGCTGTTCCATGGCACTTTGTGAAGAATGTTCGCTTTCTTGTGGCAGAACCGCAGGACTGCTTTAAAATGAATGAATGAAGGTAGTGTTTGCCTGGGGCTGATGGCACTCCCGATTTGGGGGTGGGCGAGGCCATCTTCAGTGACCTTGCCCACCCATAAGGTTAGGGCACCATGCCTCGCCCCTTTCCACGGTCCTCTATGCCTCGGAGGGGGGCCAGGGGGAAGAGGCCATGGCCACGGCATCCCCCTCAGTCGGTGGTTGAACACTGCTGGCGGGCTCCATCGGCGATTTGCCGAACGCCAGGGGCCACTTTAGGCGTCGAGTCCGATCCAAATCCTGAACCTAGGTAAACCGGGAATGCCTCTCACCGTCCAACATGGGCCCTCGTTGCAAATGATTCAGGAATGGCTCCGTGAGGATCTGGAGCGGGTCGAAGCTCGGATGCGAGAGATCCCGCTGGCCTTCGAGCCTCTGAAGACCGCGGTGGATCTTTTGCTTACAGCGGGAGGCAAGCGAATTCGCCCTCTGCTGGTCCTCCTCACCGGCCGGCTCTACCGGCCAGCGGATGAAGCGATGGTCAGTCTCGCCGCTGCCGTCGAGATGCTCCATACGGCCACCCTGGTCCATGATGACCTGATCGACGGCTCCCTGCTTCGACGAGGGGTTCCAACCCTCAACGCGGTCTGGACTCCGGCGGCGACGGTGCTCACGGGGGATTATCTCTTCGCCTATGCCGCCTCTCTGGCCGCCCGAACGGAAAACGTCCGGGTTATGGCGATTTTCGCCCGCACGCTGATGACCATCTGCGAGGGGGAGTTGCACCAGCAGTTCGGCGACCGGGCCGCGATGTTGAGCCGGGAGGATTATCTGCGGCGCATTTACGCCAAAACCGCTGCGATGTTCGAACTGGCCACCGAGGCGGCCGCGGTGCTGGCCCGTGCGCCGGAGCCCGAAGTCGAAGCCCTGCGGCAGTATGGGGTCGATCTGGGCACGGCCTTTCAGATCATGGATGATGTCCTGGACTTCGCGGGGGACATGCAGGCCATGGGCAAGCCGATCGGCAACGATCTTCGCCAGGGGCTGGCGACGCTCCCCGTGTTGTTTTACCTGGAGGAGCATCCAGAGGATCCGCTGATCCATCGGATCCTGGGAGGAAACTCCGGGGATGATGGGTTGATTGAAGAGGCCGCGCGACGGATTCGGAATTCGGAAGCCATCGCGCGTTCGATTGCGGAGGCCGAGGCTTTTGTGCGGCGGAGTCGGGCCCATCTGGAGGGCCTGCCCAACGGTCCCGCCTGGCAGGCCTTATGGTCCCTTGGAGAACACATCCTGCGCCGGGATCGATAGGTTCAACAGGCTGCCTGAATCGCGTTCCGTTTCATGGGGGGTTTCGGAGGTGGGGCGGGGGACCTCAGGGTCCCAGCCCCACCTCCGAAGGATTTTTTACGCCATGATGGACAACTTCAGGGCGTCGGATCCGATCCAAGCGCCTCGGAGGGGGAGGCGGGCCAAATCCCTCCTCCGAAACCTGCAGGAGAGCTCGGAAGTTGTTCATGGCTTTTCCTCTCCCCTTCCCACCGCCCTTTGGGCCGCGGGGCCAGTGTCCTCCGGACTGGCCCTGGTTCCTTCTATCCCCAATCCCTAACAGGACAAAGAATCCCCGGGAAATTGAGAATGGACGTCTCCGTTATCATTGTAAGCTGGAACGTCTGGGAGTGGCTTGCTCCATGTCTGGCCTCGGTGGATGAGGCGCTGGGCGCTCTGAAGGGAGAAATCATCGTGGTGGACAACGCCTCCACCGACGGGACGCCGGAGCGGGTGCGGGAGGCGTTTCCGGAAGTCCGCCTCCTGATCAATCCGGTTAACCGGGGCTTCCCAGCGGCGAACAATCAGGGGATGGCGATCGCGCGAGGCCGTTATTTTTTTCTGTTGAACCCGGACACCCGGGTTCTGGATCAGGCCCTTGAATCCCTGGTGGCCTTCGCCGATGAGCACGCCGAGGCCGGTGTGGTTGGCCCCCAGCTATTGAACCCCGATGGAACTGTTCAATCCTCCCGCCGAAGGTTCCCTACCTTCTGGACGGCGCTCTTTGAAAGCACCTGGTGGCAGCCGTATGCGCCTCCCGGGATCCTGCAGCGCTATTACGTGCTGGATCGCCCGGATGACGAGACCCAGGAGGTGGACTGGGTGACCGGGGCCGCCATGCTGGTTCGTCGGGAGGCGGTGGAGCAGGTCGGGCCGATGGATGAGGGATTCTTTATGTATGCCGAGGAGATGGATTGGTGCCGGCGGATGCGAGCGGCGGGCTGGAAGGTGTTTTACCATCCACAGGCAAAGGTGATCCATTATGGAGGGCGCAGCAGCGATCAGGTGCCGGCGGTGCAACATCTGGCCTTCCAGCGGAGCAAAATCCGCTACTTCCGGAAGCATCACGGCCCGATCGCCGCGGCCGCCCTCCGGGTTTTTCTGATCGGGCAATACCTGTGGCAGATCGGCGTGGAGGGATCGAAGGCGGCTGTTGGGCACAAACGGGCAATGCGTTGGGAGCGAATCCAGATCTACAGGCGAGTGGTGCGGGGCCTTATCATGGACAAATAAACGCTCCGAAGGCATCGTTGTTTTAGGGGTTCGGGGTGCGAGGCGGGGCCAAAGGCCCTCTGCCCTCGAGGAAGTCTTTTCTCCCCCTCCCTGCGGCCCACAGGGCCACGGGGAGGGGGAAGGGCCCTTCGATGAAGGGGGGCCTCATTGCTTTATCCAGTTATAAACTGGGGATTGGAGGAGCCGAAGCCAGTCCGGAAGGCCCATGGCCCCTCCCCCCTTTCTCCCCCCTCCCCACGGCCCTCCGGACCGTGGGGAGGGGGGAGAAAAAAATCTTTCGGGGGCGGTGCGGGGGGCAAAATGCCCCCCCCCCCCCCCCCAACAAGTTTTTTATGCCCCCAACCCACACGCCGCAGGGGCCGGGGGTGGGGGGTGAAATGGGGGGGGGGGCAAGGGCCGTACGGACATGCGTAGGCTACGCCAAA
>NZ_JANWXB010000065.1 GCF_025055495.1 Thermoflexus sp.
GGCAACCCCCACCCGGAGCAAGGCCAAGCAGCGGGCGCGGCGCCTGTCGGGGCGCCGGGGCGGCCCCGCGCCTAATGCCCGCGGGTAGGCCGCTTGAGGCGGCGGGCAACCGTCGCCCCAGAGAGATGACCGCCACCCCGCGGACGGCGGGGGACAGAACCCGGCTTACAGGCCCTCTGGCACAGCCTTTCGCTTTGTCTGGCAACTCTTTGCGATGGCCGTCCATCCCACTGATAGCGCTATGCATTTCGCTTCCTTAGGGAGAGAGGAGAAAGAGAATTTCGGGGCCGAGAAGGCCGCCGAAGTCGGCCTTCCTAGCTCCCAAAAGCCCCCTTTGCGAATTACGCAACGAGTCTATGGTTTCATAGGGCGCGTCTCCTAACGCGCTGTCTCGCGATACGCCGGCAACGGGACGGTCAGACTCCCGCCCGAAACCTATAGCCCGCATGGCTCTCGAAAGGCGCTTTCCCGAATACGTGGTTCTTTCCCCCAATCCATCGATGACGGTGAGCTCGGAGAAATGTTTTCCTCCAGCTTTCTGTCGATCTATTCCTATGGACTTGTCCCCGCGATTTCTTAGCCCTGGAAGCTGGAGTCCTCCTGGCTTGCTTCACACAAGTTTGTGATAAATTTCACTTGATGGATCCTCGACTTTCGCTTATACTTGGCTTGGATCTCAGCGAGCGATAGGCTGCCTCACTCCCGAGACTTCCTGTTCAGGAGGGAAGCGCTATGGTGGTTAAGGTGGGCATTAATGGATTCGGACGCATCGGGCGCCAGGCGTTCCGCGCCATCCGCGAGAAATACCGCGGCCGCCTCGAGGTGGTCGCCGTCAACGATATCACCGACGCCCCCACCCTGGCGCATCTGCTCAAGTATGACTCCAACTACGGCCGCTACCCCGAGCCGGTCTCCGCTCGGGACTCCTACCTGATCGTCGGTGAGGATGAGATCCGGGTCTTTTCAGAGAAGGATCCGGCCAAGTTGCCCTGGAAGGACCTGGGTGTGCAGATCGTCATCGAGGCCACCGGCCTCTTCACCGACGGCCGCAAGGCAGCGGTCCACCGCACCTCAGGAGGAGCCCAGAAGGTCATCATCACCGCTCCCGCCTCGCCCTCCGATAGCGTGGACCTGACGTTGGTGCTTGGGGTGAACGATGATCGCTACGATCCGGCTAACCACCACATCGTCTCCAATGCCTCGTGCACCACGAACTGCCTGGCCCCCGTGGTCAAGGTGCTCCACGATGCCTTCGGCGTGAAGCGGGGGTTGATGGTCACGGTTCATGCTTACACCAACGACCAGCGCATCCTGGATCTGCCCCACAAGGATCTGCGGCGGGCGCGGGCGGCGGCCCTGAACATCATCCCCACCACCACCGGCGCAGCCCGGGCCATCGGCCTGGTGATCCCCGAGCTCAAGGGCAAGCTCGATGGCTATGCCCTGCGGGTTCCCACCTCCACGGTCTCGGTGATCGACCTGAGCGCTGAGTTAAGCCGGCCGGTTACTAAGGAGGAAGTGAACGCCGCCTTCCGGGCAGCCGCTGAGGGGGCGATGCGGGGGATCCTGGCCTACACCGAGGAGCCCGTGGTCTCCATCGATTTCAAGGGCGACCCCCACTCGGCGATCGTGGATGGGCTCTCCACCATGGTGATCGACGGCAACTTTGTGAAGGTGGTGGCCTGGTATGACAACGAATGGGGCTACTCGGTGCGGGTGGCCGATCTTGCCGCCAAGATGGCGGAGTCCCTGGCCTGAGCCTGGCTGAGTTGACGGAACACCACTCCCTCGTGCCACAGTGGATTCCCTGCTGTGGCACGAGGGAGCCCCGGCTGGACAGATTATTCCAGCCCCTCCACGGTGTATAGCACCCAATAACGCCTCCCAGGCCCCCGGTGAAAGTGCAGCTCAAAAATCGCCTCGCCCGCCACGCGCACCCGATACACGTCCCGGTGGCGGCGTCGCCACCACGGCCGAAATCCAGCCGGCGTTCCATAGGAGCGGGTGACGGTGACCGCTGGTGTGCCCACGATCTGGATCGGACTCTACGGCTTGCTGGAACGGGAGCGCTACGATCTTTCCAGTCTGCGGGTGATGCCGGTGGGGGGCTCCGCCATGCCGCGGGCCCTCATCGAGGCCTTCGAGAAGCGCTTCGGCATCCGCGTGGCCCATGCCTGGGGCATGACGGAGATGACGCCGCTGGGCACGGTGGCCAACCTCAAGAGCTACATGGCGGACTGGCCGGAGGAGGAGCGCTTCGCGATCCGCGCCAAGCAGGGAATGCCCGTCGTCGGCGTGGAGATCCGGGCGGTGGACGAACAGGGGCGGGAGGTGCCATGGGATGGCAAAACCATGGGCGAGCTCCAGGTCCGCGGCCCCTGGGTGATCCGGGCCTATTACCATGACCCTCGCACGGCCGAAGCCTTCCAGGACGGCTGGTTCCGCACCG
>NZ_JANWXB010000098.1 GCF_025055495.1 Thermoflexus sp.
CCCCCGAAAGACGCTTTCTCCCCCCTCAGCCCCCAAACCCTGGGAGAGCCTGGAAGTTGCCGATGACATCAGGGGTTGTTTTCATCCGCGACCATACGCCGGAGGCGGGTCGCGAGGAGGCGATAAAAATAGGAGCGGTCCCGCAGCCGGATGAAGCGCGCGCTGAAGGGCGCCGCCGCGATCTCCACCCGATCCCCTTCCGCGATCGGCTCATCCCCGGCCCCATCGATGGTCAGCGCCGCCTTGCCCTCGGTGTGCACGGTCAGGGTCAGGCGGACCCCTTCATCCAGCACCACCGCCCGATCCAGGCTGAGGTGGGGGGCAATCGGGACCAGGACGATGTTCTTGAGCTCGGGGGGCAGGATGGGGCCGCCAGCGGCCAGCGCATAGGCGGTGCTGCCGGTCGGAGTGGCTACGATCAGGCCATCCCCAATATAAGTCGTGAAGTAACGCCCATCGATCTCCACCCGGACCCGCACGATGCGCCCTAGGCCCATCCGGCCGATCACCACATCGTTCAACGCGTAGAAGGGCCCCTGGCGCTGATCCTCCCGGATCCAGCAGGCCTCCAGCATGAGCCGGCGCTCCACCCAGTAATCGCCCTCCCACACCCGGCTCAGCTGCTCCAGCCACTCCTCGGGCTGGATCTCCGTCAGAAACCCCACCCGGCCCAGGTTGATCCCCAGGATGGGCACGCCGGCCGGGGCGGCATAGCGGGCGACCCGCAACACCAGCCCGTCCCCTCCGAACGTGATCGCCAGATCCCAGCCTGCGACGATCTCCACGCGATCCAGGGTTTCCGCCGGGAGCAGGATCGGCTCCCGGCCGATTCGCTGGAGATACTCGGCGACCGCCTCCGCCAACCCCCAGGCATGGGGACGCTGGGGATGGAGGACCAACCCAATGCGCTGGAAGCGGACCTCCGCCACAGGAAGTCTCCTGTCTATTTTCAGGGCCAGCGGAAGGAACGAGCGTCCAGGCTCTGTCCGGTGATCTCCCGGCTCTCATCGGAGGCCAGATATACGAAAATCGGGACGATCTCCTCCGGCGCGGGCAGGGAGAGAGGATCCTCCTCCGGATACGCCTGGGCCCGCATCCGGGTGCGGGTGGGGCCCGGGTTGACGGCGTTGACCCGGATGCCTTCGGGGGCGAGCTCCTCCGCCAGGACCTGAGTGAAGATTTCGACGGCACCCTTGGAGACCGCGTAAGCGCCCCAGCGCGCCCGCCCCCGCCGGCCCACACCCGAGGAGAGGTTGATGATCGATCCGCCTCCGGCCTGCCGCATCAGGGGGAGGGCCGCGCGGGTCACTAAGAAGACGCCCGTGAGGTTGACTTCCAGGACCTCGCGCCAGACTTCCAGCGGATATTCGGCGATTGGCACGCGAGGTCCCAGCACTGCGGCGTTATTGACCAGCACGTCCAGACGACCGAAGGCCGCCTCCACGGCCGCCATCAACGCCTCGACCTCCTCCGGTCGGGTCACGTCGCACGGCCGGGCCAGGATGCGGGCCCCATCGCCATAGGCGCGCAGGGTCTCGGCCGCGGCCGCCAGCGCCGCGACATCCCGGGCGCAAAGGGCTACCGCCGCGCCCTCTTGCACATAGGCCCGGGCAATCGCCAGCCCGATGCCCCGACTGGCCCCGGTGATCAGCGCGATCTTTCCCTGGAGTCGCATGCCGCGCTCAACGATCTAAGCAGGAGTCGCCCAACCGGAAACCGGTGCAGAAGAATCCCGTTCGACCTAATGAATCGACGCCATGGATAACGTCCGAGCTCCACTACGGGTTTTGGGGGGTAGGGCGCCGTCTTCAGCAGCCCCACCTCCCCCTCGCTCCTGCGTCCCCTTTCGATTCGGGGTTTAAGGGCCCTGGCCAGTTGGCCCGCCGCCCGGCCCCGTCCTTCCGGCTTCCGGCCAGCTCAGCGGCTGTTCGCTGCGTCATTCACCTCGGATAAACCACGTGCCGGTCTCGCCCCGCAAGGCCGCCGGGATATGAGGGGGATCCGTGATCAGAGCGACCTTCCCGCCGTGCTCCAGATACTGGAGGATGGCTTCGATTTTGGGCCCCATGGAGCCTGGGGGGAAGTGGCCTTCCGCCAGATAGCGGCGGGCCTCCGGGACGGTCAGCCGATCCAGCCAGCGCTGGTTCGGCTTCCCGTAGTTCAATGCCACTTTCTCCACCGCCGTCGAGATCAGGAAGAGATCCGCCCTCAGCTCGATCGCCAGCAGAGCGCTGGCCAGATCCTTGTCGATGACCGCCTCGACGCCCACCAGGTTCCCCTCTTCGTCCTCCACCACCGGGATCCCCCCACCGCCCACGGCGATCACCACGAAGCCATCCCGCAACAGAGACCGAATGGCCGCCAGCTCGATAATGCGTCGGGGGCGGGGGGAGGGAACCACCCGCCGCCACCCCCGGCCGACATCCTCCCGAACCACCCATCCCTGTTCAGCGGCCCGCCGCCGGGCGGTCTCCTCATCCATCCAGGAGCCGATGGGCTTGGTCGGGTTTTGAAAAGCCGGATCCTCGCGATCCACCAGCACCTGGGTGACCACGGTCACGGCCAGCCGATGGATCCCTCGGCGCCGGAACTCGTTGTAGAGGGCCTTCTGGAACATATAGCCGATCGCCCCCTGAGTGTCCGCGTCCGCCGCATCCAAGGGCACGGGATGCAGCTCGTGGAGGGACAGCTCGCTGCGCCGGAGGATAAAGCCCACCTGCGGGCCGTTGCCATGCGTGATCACCACCTGCCAGCCCTGGGCGATCATCTCGGCGATGTGAACCATGGTCTCGCAGGCGGCCTCGTATTGATCGGGGACCGTCATACGATCTGGGCCTTTAATGAGGGAGTTGCCGCCGACGGCGACAACGGCCAGTCCGGGCTCCAAACGCATATGAGCCTCCAGGGAATGGAGATCAACGCATCACCAGCGCCATCACCGCTTTCTGCACGTGCAACCGGTTCTCCGCCTGGTCGTAAACCACCGACTGGGGCCCATCGATCACCGCGTCCGTCACCTCCAGGCCGCGATCCGCTGGCAGGCAGTGCATGTAAATAGCGTCCGGCCGGGCCAGCTGCATCCGCCGCTCATCGGCGATCCAGTCCTGATACTTGCGGGCGATCCGGGCGCTCTCCTCCGGGTCGGTCGTCAGCACCCAGCTCCCCCAGCTCTTGGGGTAGACCGCGTCTGCATCCCGGAAGGCTTCGTCCATGCTGTCGGTGATCTCGAAGACCCCGCCGTAGCGGCGGGCGTTCTCCCGCGCCTGCTCCACGATGTCGGGCATGAGCTGGAACTCGGGCGGATGGGCCAGCACCACATGCATGCCGAAGCGGGTGAGCTGGAGGATCAGGGATTGGGGGACCGAGAGAGGTTTCTGGTAGCTGGCCGCGTAGGCCCAGGTGACCGCGATCTTCTTCCCGCGCAGATCCCGCCCCTTCTTCTCGACCAGGGTCATGAGGTCCGCCAGGATCTGGAAGGGATGGTAGATGTCGCACTGCATGTTCAGGACCGGCGCCCGGCTGTATCGGGCGACCTCCGTGATATACGAGTTCCCCACCCCCCAATCGACGTGGCGGATCGCGATGGCATCGAAGTAGCGGCCGTAGATCTCCCCGATCTCCTTGGCGGTGTCCCCGTGGGCGATCTGGGTGGTCTTCGATTCGATGAAGGCGGGATGCCCGCCGAGCTGCGCCAGCCCCGCCTCAAAGGAGGCACGGGTGCGGGTGCTGCTGTAGAAGAACAGCATGGCCATGGTCTTCCCTTCCAGGTAGCGATGGGGAACCCCCATGGCCTGTTTCATCTTCAGATCGAACGCCACCTCCAGCACCGTCTGGACCTCCTCCACCGACAGGTCCAGGTCGCTGATGACATCACGGCCGCGCAGATCGGTCTGCATGGAAAGCCTCCTGATTCAGATGCTGGGTTTGCTGGAAACAGAAAAGACGCCATAGGCAGCTCCGTCGGATTCACCGCCTCAGTTGCACACGGCGTGAAAGGATCCTCTTCTCCTTTCCGGGGCCTTTCGAGCTGTGAGAAAGGGTAGGAGCCTGGAGCCGGTCGGACGGAATGGAACACCCCCACCCTCGGGGAAAAGACTTCTTTGGGGATGGAACCGGGCACCGCAGGCATCCGGCTCCGCCCCTAAGCCCCCAAGGAGGCGAACGGCGCAGCTCCTGATCGGCCTGCTGGCCGACGAGGGCGCTTGCCCGGCCCCCTATCCTTCATCGAGGGGAAAGGTTCCCCTCCTCCTTTTCGCAGCCTTTCCGGCCGCAGGAGCAAGGAACGCCTCCCGACGTCGCTCCGCCGCGGATGCGGGAACCCGCTTCCGATTATACGGGGAAATAACCCCGGAGGATGGAGGGGAAGAGGGCGTAGAAGGCTGTCGCTTCCACCACCTCACTCAGGGAGATGTGCTCATCGACCCGATGGGCATAGGTTTCGTCCCCAGGGCCGAAGCCGATGCTGGGGATGCCGGCCTTGCCCGCCCAGTAGGTGCCATTAGTGGAAAAATCCCACTTCCCGGTGGGCCGCCGCTCCCCCCAGATCGCCTCGATCGTCGCCTGGCCTGCCTGGACCAGCGGGTGGGATTCCTCCAGCGCCCAGGCCGGGAAGTATTTCTCCACCGGATAGCGGAAGCCGGTGTAGCTGGGATCCTCATAGCGCAGGATCTCGGCCCGCATCGCCTCCCGGTGCTCCGGTGGGATGCATGCCGCCACCTGGGCCAGCGCCTCCTCCTGGGTTTCCCCGAAGGTCAGCCGCCGGTCAATGTAGATGGTGCATTCGTCGGGGACCGCGTTGATGGAGGGGGTGCGGCTCTCGATCATGGTGACGGTGATGGTGCCTCGGCCCAGGAACTCGTGGGATTTCAGATGGGGGTCCAGGTCGCGGACCGCCGCGATCACCGGGAGCATCTTGTAGATCGCGTTATCCCCCAGCCAGTTGGAGGCCGCGTGGGCGCTCCGCCCCTTGGCCACCACCTTCAGCTCCACCCGCCCCCGATGGCCGCGATAGACCCGCAGCCTCGTGGGCTCCCCGATGACCACCGCGTCGGGCCGGATCTTCGGGTCCACCTCGACGAAGATATTCGGGGCCAGCCCGTCGCACCATTCCTCCATATTCCCGAAGTAATACACGGTCCACCCCTCCAGCAACCCCAGATCCCGAGCGATCGCCAGGCCGTAGACCATCCCGGGGGTCGATCCCTTCTCGTCGCATGCGCCACGAGCGTAGAAGAGATCCCCTTCCAGACGGCCCCGGAACGGATCCCAGGCCCACTGCTCGGGATCCCCGATCCCGACCGTATCCAGGTGGCTGTCATACACCAGCACGCGAGGGCCGCCGCCGATGCGCCCCCGGATGTTCCCCATCGGGTCAAACCCGATGTCCGCGAAGCCCAGGCGGGCCATCTCCTCCGCCACCCGCTCCCCCACCGCCCGGATCTGGGCATCGTAGCTGGGGATGGCCACGATGTCGAAGAAGAAGCGGAGGATCTCCTCGCGGCGCCTTTCCATGGCCTGGCGGATCCTGGCGACGATCTCGGCGCTCATGGGCATTCCCTCCGAAAAAGATGCGGACAGCTGGCAATCGTAGTGAGAGCGGGGATTTTGTCAAGGGGTGGAGCCCGGCAACCTGGTCCCCCTGAGTGAAGAAAGGATGGCGCCCTTGCTGGATCAGATGGAGGATGCGATCATGATCGGCGATGGCCCGGTCGTCTGACCAGGGATCCGGGGCGGGGACTGCCCTCCCCCCTCACGAACGGCCCAGGTCAGGAGCGAAGCGATGGAAGCCCTTCCGCTGACGAGCCGATCGGAACTGCCTTCGATCCTGGGCGCCCGGCTGAGGGATCTCCAGGATCTTTTCGACGCCTACGGCGTGGAATTCGCCCTGGTGTTCGGATCCCTCGCCCGAGGGGCGGAGCAGCCGTGGAGCGACGTGGACATCGGGATCTACCCGGCCGCGTCCCCCTCGCTGCTGGAGCTGGGGGAATGGACCGCGTCGCTGGAGCTGATCCTGGGCCGCGATGTGGACCTGATCCCTCTGGATGTGGCGCTGGAGCGCAACCCCGCCCTGGCCTATCGGGCCGTGGCCGAGGGCCTCCTGATCTTCTGCCGGGATCCCCAGAAGTGGGTAGCGTTCAAGACCCGTGCCATCCTGCGCTATCTGGACACCGCATTCCTTCGGGCGATGCTGGAGCGGGCGTTCCGGGAGCGCGTGGGGGCCGGCTCATCCGGTGGGGGATGAGATTATGCGCGAGCGCTTACAACGGCTGGAAGTCGTGCTGCGGGAGCTCCACCGCTTCCAACAGCGTTACACTCTGGGAGAATGTCAACGGGGATCCTTTAGTCCCTGGCGCTTGTCGG
>NZ_JANWXB010000111.1 GCF_025055495.1 Thermoflexus sp.
ACGCGAACACCGGGCACGAGCCGGATGGGATGGACCGCCCGGGCCCCGGGCGATGCCCATCACCCGGATGGACGATCTATCGAACGCCACCGGCGGAGGATGTCCTGGGCCATCTGCTGCGCATATCGGGCATCCGAAGCCACCGCCAGGAACCGGAACCCCTCAGCCCGCCGCCGGAGGGCTTCTTCCACCGACATGCACATCATCCCCGCTGGCCGCCCCGCCCGCTGGGCGGCTTGCAGGACTCTCTGAATCGCCTCCTCCCAGGCGCTGTTCTCCCGGAACGAAGTTCCGATAAGCCCCATCGACGCTGCCAGATCATTGGGGCCGATGAAGACCACATCCACCCCCTCGACGGCGCAGATCTCATCCGCCCGCTCGACCGCAGCGATATGTTCGATCTGGACCACCACCATGACCTGATCGTTCGCAGCGGTCCAGTAATCTTCCCCATGCAGGATCGGCCCCAGCCAGGCGCCGACGGATCGGATTCCCCGCGGAGGAAAGCGCGCGGCTTCGGCAGCCCGACGGGCCTCCTCTCCGTTCATCACCATCGGCACCACGATCCCCATAGCCCCGGTGTCCAGGGCCAGCTTGATCCAGACTGGATCATTCCATGGGACGCGCACGAATGGGGTGGTGTCCGTGGGGAGGATGGCCATCACACTCTGGGCCATCGCATCGTAGCCGAAAGGGCTGTGCTCGGCATCCACCACCAGCCAGTCGAAGCCCATGCGGGCCAACAGAGCGGCCGCATAGGGACTGCCCAGACCCAGCCACGCTCCGATGGTGGCCTCTCCATTCCGCAACCGATCGAGGGTGCGATTGGGGATCATCGTGGATCTCCCCTCCCGAATGCCTTATCTGTTTTTAGATTTGAGGGTTTTCAGGGGCTAAACTGGGGGACTTCGGCCCCACCTCTAAAGCCCCGCTTTCCCCATCTGCGCTCCGTCCACTCGATAGCCGGTCGGGAGAACAGGTGCCGCCGGCGGAGGAAATGAGGGTGGGCCTCAAAATGGCCCCCACCTTTCCCTTCAGCGCTTTCCCCGCCGTCGCCCATTCGGGGAGGCAATGCCTTCCCGAAGGACTCGACGCAGGAATTGACCGGTATACGAAGTGTCCACCCGGGCGACCTGCTCAGGGATCCCTTCGGCCACAATATACCCTCCCTGCTCTCCACCCTCCGGGCCCAAATCGATGATCCAGTCCGCGACCTTGATCACGTCCAGGTTGTGCTCGATGACGATCACCGTATGTCCCTGGTCCACGAAGCGCTGCAACACATCGATCAGCTTCTGCACGTCAGCCGCGTGCAGGCCCACCGTGGGCTCGTCCAGGATGTAGAGGGTGTGGCCGGTCGGGCGGCGCGAGAGCTCCTTCGCCAGCTTGACCCGCTGGGCCTCGCCGCCCGAAAGGGTTGGGGCGGGCTGGCCCAGCCGGATGTAGCCCAGCCCGACATCCCGCATAGTCTGCAGCTTGCGCCGGATCGTCGGGAAGGCCTCGAAGAACTCATAGGCTTCATCCACCGTCATGTTCAGCACATCGGCGATGTTCTTCCCCCGATACCGGATCTGCAGGGTCTCTTTGTTGAACCGGGCCCCGCGGCAGACCTCACAGGTCACGAACACATCGGGCAGGAACTGCATCTCGATCTGGATCTGCCCCTGGCCTTCGCAGGCCTCACAGCGCCCGCCCTTCACATTGAAGGAGAAGCGCCCCGGGCCGTAACCCCGCAGTCGGCTCTCCGGCAGGCTGGCGAAGAGATCTCGGATGTCCGTGAACACCCCGGTGTAGGTCGCGGGGTTGGAACGGGGCGTCCGCCCGATGGGGGATTGATCGATGTTGATCACCTTATCGATGAACTCCACGCCCTCAATGGTGTCATGGTCCCCCGCGGGATCCCGGGCGCCGTTGAGGATCTGCGCCAAGCGCTTATAAAGGATCTCCACCACCAGGGTGCTCTTGCCCGAGCCGGAGACCCCTGTCACGCAAATGAAGGTTCCCAAGGGGAAGCGGACATCGATGTTCTTGAGGTTGTGCTCCCGGGCCCCGCGGACGACGAGGAACTTCCCGTTGCCCGGGCGCCGGCGGGCCGGGATCGGGATGGTCAGCCGGCCGGCCAGGTAGGCGCCGGTGAGGGACTTGCGGTTGCGCATGATCGCCTCCACCGGGCCCTGAGCCACCACATACCCGCCGTGCTCCCCTGCCCCCGGCCCCAGGTCGATCACCCAGTCGGCCGCCCGGATCATCGCCTCATCGTGCTCCACGACCAGAACGGTGTTCCCCAGATCCCGCAACCGCTTCAGGGTCCGGATCAGCCGCTCGTTGTCCCGGGGATGCAGGCCGATGCTGGGCTCGTCCAGCACATAGAGCACGCCCGTCAACTGGCTCCCGATCTGGGTGGCCAGGCGGATGCGCTGCGCCTCGCCTCCCGACAGCGTCGCCGTCGGCCGGTCCAGGGTGAGGTAATCCAGGCCCACATCCGCCATGAAGCGCAGCCGGTTGTGCAACTCCTGCAGGACCTGACCGACGATGAGGCGCTGGCGCTCGGAGAGGGAGGGCGGCTGGCCGTGATCCCCTCGAAGGGCTTCCACCCAGCGCATGGCCTCAACGACCGACATCCGGGTGACCTCGTAGATGTTCTTACCCGCCACGGTGACCGCCAGGGCCTCCGGGCGCAGCCGCGCCCCGCCGCAGGCCGGGCATGGCCGTTCGCTCATCCATCCCTCCACCCGCGCCCGGAAGTAATCCGAAGTGCTCTCCTCATATCGGCGGCGCAGGTTGGGGATCACCCCCTCGAAGGGCGCCTCATAGGTCCGCCATGTCCCATCCCGGGCCTGATATCGCACCGGGATCCGGACTCCCTCCCCCGCTCCATACAACAGGAGGTGCAATTGTTCGGAGGGAAGGGCGCGCACCGGGACATCTGTCGGGATACCGAAGGCGCGGCAGGCGGCTTCCAGCAACTGCCAGTAATAGCCTCCCTCCTCCTCGCCGCCCCAGGCGACGATGGCCCCTTCCGCCAGCGAGAGGTCTTTATTCGGGATGAGCAGATCCGGGTCCAGCTCCAGCTGCACCCCGAGGCCCTCGCAGGTCGGGCACGCGCCCTTCGGGCTGTTGAAGGAGAACAGGCGGGGCTCCAGCTCCGGCAGGCTGACGTTGCAATACGGGCAAGCGAAGTGCTCGCTGAAGAGCAGGTCCTCCGGCGGCTCCGCCGAGGCGTTGTGCACGATCACCAGCCCATCCCCCAGCCGCAGGGCGGTCTCCACCGAATCCTGAAGACGGGAACGATCCATCCCATCGCGACGCACCGTCAGACGGTCCACCACGGCTTCGATATGGTGGATCTTGTAGCGATCCAGCTCGATGGGCTCGTCGAGATCCCGGAGCGCCCCATCCACCCGGACCCGCACGAAGCCCATGCGGCGGAGCTCCTCGAACACCGGGCCGTGGTGCCCTTTCCGGCCGCGAACGACCGGGCCCAGGATCATGATGCGGGCCCCCTCCGGAAGGGCCAGGATGGCCTCCACGATCTGCTCCGGGCTCTGCTTCTGGACCTCCCGGCCGCAGCGGGGGCAGTGAGGGATCCCGGCGCGGGCGAAGAGGAGGCGAAGGTAGTCGTAGATCTCCGTCACCGTCCCCACGGTGGACCGGGGGTTGTGAGAGGCACCCCGCTGATCGATGGAGATGGCGGGGGAGAGCCCTTCGATCTGATCCACATCTGGCTTCTCCATCAGCCCCAGGAACTGCCGGGCGTAGGCGGAGAGGGATTCCACATAACGCCGCTGGCCTTCGGCGTAGAGCGTGTCGAAGGCCAGGCTGGATTTCCCGGAGCCGGAGAGGCCAGTGATCACCACCAGCCGGTCGCGCGGGATCTCCACCGTGATGTTCTTCAGGTTATGCTCACGGGCGCCGCGGACGATGATCTTCCCCTTCGCCATCACAGACTGCCGCCTTCCTCAGGATGAGTCAATTTCTCAGCATAGCACGGCTGGGGTATGGATTCAACGCACGACGTTCCCCGGTGGCCGGCGCGTTCCCGGACGTTCCGCTGTCCTATTCTGCCGCACGGCCCGGAGCGCAAGAGGGAGAAGCGAACGGGTCTGGGAAGGCTCGAGCGGGCCCGACGCCCGGCCACCGCATGGGGTTCCGGAAAGCGCCCAGCGGCGCCTCACCCATCGTCCGCGCTTGTTGCCCCGAGGGACGCGACGGAGGACGTTGGCGCTCGTCCGCTTCCCGCGGTTGGCTATCGGCCGAGGCCATCGAACATCCTGCCTTTAAAGCGGGGAGGCGCGCAGCATCCGCCGCGCGCCTCCCCCTCCCCACCCGTAATGGTCTGCTGGGGGACTGCTCATCGGGATTCCGGCTGGCTCACCAGCGCGCGGACCGCCTCCAGAACGGCCTCGTAGTTCGGATGCTGGGCGATCTCCGGGACATATTCCGCATATCGAATGATGCCCTCCGGATCCAGCACGAAGACCGCCCGCTGTTCCAGCCGCAGCTCCTTGACATACGTGCCGTAGGCGTGGCCGAAGGCCATCTCCCGATGGTCCGAAGCCAGGATCACGTTCTGGGCATTGGCCTCCGCCGCCCAGCGACGCTGGGCGAAGGGGAGGTCAGCGCTGACCGTGATCAGCACCACCTCATCGCCGAAACGTGCCACCTCTTGATCGAACCGCCGGGTCTGGGCATCGCACACCCCGGTATCCAGGGAGGGGACTACACTCAGAATACGGATTTTGCCATCGGTGCTCCGGATGCGGAACGGCGTGAGGTCGGGGGCGACCAGCTCCACATCCGGCGCCGGGTCGCCCACCCGCAGGGGCTCGCCGAGGACCGTCAGCGGTTTGCCGCGAAACGTCACCGCACCAGGGCGTTCCATCTGCGTCACCTCCGGAGGGATTCAGGGTTCATCCAGGCGGCCTCGCATTCGGTCAAGGCATCGCCCGGATATTTCGATGACAAAAACCATTCTAAATCCGAGCGCGGGATCCCTGCCACTTTCGAATTCCTCGCTGGGATTTCCCAGCCGATGGAGAGTGGGGAAGAGGAAGGTGAGGACGTTCCCGTCCGGACGCTTGGCCTCACTCTGAAGAGGCCAGATCGTCGGAGAGCATTAGAGACAAAAAAAGGCGGGTGGCAGAGCCACCCGCCTCGCCATGCGCTCTCCGCCCGGCTCACTCCTCGAGCGTGGAGAGATCGCCCTCCGGGAGGCCCAGGGCGCGGGCCCGAAGCACCCGGCGCATGATCTTCCCCGAACGGGTCTTGGGGAGCTTGTCCACGAAGTGGATGGCCTCCGGCCGGGCAATGGGGCCGATCAACTTCGCCACGTGCTGGCGTAGCTCCTCCGCCAGCGCCTCGCTGGGCGCGTAGCCGGCCTTGAGGATCACGTAACAATGGATCCCCTCGCCCTTCACCTCATGGGGGAGACCGATGGCCGCCGCCTCAGCCACCGCCGGATGGGCCACCAGCGCTGACTCGATCTCCGCCGTCCCCAGGCGATAGCCGCTCACCTTGAGCACATCGTCCACCCGCCCGATGATGTAGAAGTAGCCGTCCTCATCCCGCCGGGCAGCGTCCCCGGTGAAGAACCAGCCCGGATACTTCGACCAGTAGGTCTTTACATACCGATCAGGATCTCCATACAGGGTGCGGCTCATCCCGGGCCAGGGCGTCTGGATCACCAGATAGCCCTCCACACCCGGCGGGCAGGTATTCCCATTCTCGTCCACCACGTCAGCGGCGATGCCGGGGAACGGCAGGGTGGCCGAGCCAGGCTTCAGCGGGATGCAGGGCATAGGGGTGATCACAAAGCCGCCGGTCTCGGTCATCCACCAGGTGTCCATAATCGGGCAGCGCTCCTTCCCGATCACCCGATAATACCAGCGCCAAGCCTCCGGGTTGATCGGCTCGCCCACCGTCCCCAGCAGGCGCAGGGTCGAGAGGTTGCGCCGGTTGGGCCACTCATCCCCAAACCGCATCAGGCCGCGGATGGCCGTGGGGGTGGTGTAGAGCACGGTCACCCCATATTTCTCCACAATGCTCCACCAGCGGTCCGGATACGGATACGTCGGCGCCCCCTCATACATCACACTGGTGGCCCCCAGCATCAGCGGCGCGTAGACGATGTAGGAATGCCCGGTCACCCACCCCGGATCCGCCGTGCACCACCACACATCGTCATCCTTGATATCGAACACCCATTTCATCGTGGTGTATACATACACCGCATATCCCCCGTGCACATGAACCTGGCCCTTGGGGGCGCCGGTGGTGCCGGAGGTGTAGAGGATGAAGAAAGGATCTTCCGCGTCGGTGACCTCCACCGGGCACTCCCCCTGAGCGAAGGGCAGCCGCGCCAGCTCGTCGTAGAAGTAGTCCCGCCCCGGCTCCATCGGCACTTCCTGCCGGGTGCGGCGGACCACCAGCACATGCTCCACGGAGGGAGCTCGCTTAACGGCTTCGTCCACCGTGCGCTTGGTCTCCACAATCCGTCCATTCAAATAGCCCCCGTCGGCCGTGATCACCAGGCGGGACCTGGAGTCTTCGATGCGGGTGTGGAGAGCCTCCACAGAGAACCCGGCGAAGACCACGCTGTGGATCGCCCCGATGCGGGCACAGGCCAGCATCGCGATGAGGAGCTCGGGGATGCGAGGCATGTAGATCGTCACCCGGTCGCCCTTGCGTACCCCCAGGGCCTTCAGGACGTTGGCGAAGCGGTTCACTTCTTTGTAGAGATCATAATAGCTGAGGACCCGGCGCTCGCCGTTCTCCGCTTCCCAGTAGAGGGCCACCTTATTCTTGCGCCAGGTCTTCATATGACGGTCCACCGCGTTGTAGCAGATATTGAACTTCCCACCGACGAACCACTTGAAGAAGGGCCGGTTGCTGTCGTCGAGAACGCGATCCCATTTCTGGAACCACTCCAACTCTTCCGCCCGCTCCGCCCAGAAGGCCTCCGGATCCTGCATCGCCTGCCGATAGAGCGAGGGGTAATCCTTGATATAAGCGCGCTCGAGGACCTCGGGGGAGGGATAATACACCTCGCCGCTG
Organism: Thermoflexus sp.; assembly: GCF_025055495.1. Classification (GTDB taxonomy): domain Bacteria; phylum Chloroflexota; class Anaerolineae; order Thermoflexales; family Thermoflexaceae; genus Thermoflexus. Next base: position 7,054 of record NZ_JANWXB010000111.1, read on the forward strand.
AGATGACGGATATCCGCCAGCACCTCCTTTACCGCCATGGCATCCTCCTTTCCTGTAAAAGAAAAATTTTCAGGGATGGAGGGAACGCGCCAGAAGCGTGCTCCCTCCATCCCTGAAGTTCCTTGCACATCCCCTCGAGGGATCTTCTCCACCGGTTCAGCGAACGATTCACCACACCGCGATCAGCCGCACCGGCCCGCCCGAAGCCCCCTCAATGCGCAAGGCCCCTACGAAGACCGTGGCCCCCGCGGGTGGGATGCGACCCAGGTTGGCCACGTTCTCGAGCCCCCATTTGTTGGCCGGCAGGATCGTGTAGTGCGTCTTGAAATCCGTGGACGCCCCATAATCCAGGCTCAGCGTATCCACCCCGATGCCCACGATATTCCGCTCCCGGAGCAGGAACTCGGCGGTATCCGGATGGAAGCCTGGGAAGTGCATCACCCCTTTTTCGTCCATGTTCCGGAAGGCCGCCTCATCGCCTACCCGAGCGCCCCATCCGCTCCACATGAACACCACCGCCCCGTCCGGCAGCCGCCCATAGCGCCGTTCCCAGGCCCGGACATCCTCCGGGATCACTTGGGCGTCAGGATTTCGTCGGGCCCGATCGCGAATGTCGATGACCGCTGCCGGGGCCACCAGGACCTCCGCCGGGAGCCGTTCGATCGTGAGGGCATCCTTCCCGAAATGGACCGGGGCGTCCATGTGGGTGCCGTGGTGTTCGTAGATGTGCCAGCGATTGGCATAGAAGCCATGCTGGGCATGGTTGAAGATGTTCTCGATTTGAAGACGAGGCGCTCCGGGCCAGATGGGGAAATTCGGATTCTGCACGTAGGTGAGGTCCACTTTGCGCCGGAATACCCGGGCGCTGGTCCGCACCAACACCCCCGCTGGCGCTGAGGCGGCTTCCCCGTAAATCGGACGCTGCCAAGAGACGAAGCCGTGGGCGCTCACCAGCGTGGCGGCCGGATGGGGAGCGACCTGATAGCGGAAGGGCCCCAGAGCGCCTTTCGGAGGAATCCTCTCGGCCAGCCATACCGCCGACTGGAGGTCGCTGGATTCGGCCTCAAAGCCCCGGAACCAGGCTTTCTCCGGGGTCGCGGTGGCAGCCACGAAATCGGCGTTGCGGGGGACGTGGCCGGCCACATAGAGATCGGAGATCGTTTCTTCCGTGAGGTTACGAACGGTGAGGGTGAAGGTCACGAGGTCGCCTTCGCGAGCACCCGCGATTTCCACCGCCAGCCAGGGCCAGGCCGCCGGCTGCGGGGAGGGGAGGACAGTGGCGGCCATCGCACCGCCCAGCATCTTGAGGAAATCCCGGCGGCTCCAGGTCCGCGCCATCGCCTCATAGACCTGCGGTCCGCACATGGCCCCCTCCTTTCCGATTTGTGAAAAGGGGCAAGCATGGCAGGGGTGGAATCCAGTGATCTCCAGAGGACGGGTGGATTTGTTGATCAATTTAACAGAAGAATCAGGCTTCTGTCAAGAGCGGGAAATATCAGGAATAGACTTTGGACAAACCCAGGGGCGAATGGGGAGGGAGGAGAAAAAACAACCCGCGGGAGCGCTCGGAAGTTGCCTGGCGGATCTCCTCGATCTGCTGCGGGTTCATCCTCGCCCTCGGTTCGTCTAAAGGAGCGAGGGGCGGGAGGGCGATCCCCCGGGCGATCTCGATCGGAGCGGGATCAGCATGATCCGCGCACATAATGCATGGCGCCTAGGTGGCGGGCCATCCCTTTGAGCTCCATCATCGTCAGCGCACTGCTCACCTGGGCGACCGGCAAACCCGCCGCCCGGGCGATGTCATCGATGTGCTGCGGCTCCCGGCTTAAAACCTCCAGCAGGCGGGCCTCAATGGGATCCGCCGGCAGCTGAAGTTGGGCCTCCACCTGCTGGGCGGCGGTGGACCAGTTGAGGGCCTCCAGAAGCTCCTGAGGGGAAGTCACCGGGGTGGCCCCGTCGCGGATCAGCCGGTTGGTCCCCTGGCTGGCCGGGGAGAAAACGCTCCCCGGGATGGCGAAGACCTCCCGCCCCTGTTCCGCCGCATGGGACGCGGTGATCAGCGCCCCGCTGGCGGCTCCGGCCTCGACCACCAGCACACCCACCGCCAGGCCGCTGATCAGCCGGTTCCGAGCCGGGAAGTTCCCGGGCTCGGCCGGCGCCCCCAAGGGAAGCTCGGAGACCAGCGCACCGCTTTCCAGGATCCGAGCCGCCAGACGGGCGTGCTCTAAGGGATACACCCGATCCACCCCGCACGGCAACACCGCGATCGTCCGTCCTCCGGCCCTCAGCGCTGCCTCGTGGGCGATGGCATCGATCCCCCGGGCCAGCCCGCTGACGATGGGGATTCCGGCCCGCGCCAGCTCCCCAGAAAACCACTCCGTGGCCTGCCGCCCATAGGCCGTCGGCCGGCGGGTCCCTACGATGGCCAACGCCCATCGATCCGCCTCCGCCAGGTGGCCCCGCACAAACAGCACCGGCGGTGGATCCGGGATGCGGCGCAACAACAGGGGATACGCAGGGTCTTCCCATGTGAACGCCATCGCCCCGGACCGTTCCAACTGCTCCCGTTCCCGGTCCGGATGGAGCCGCCGTCTCGCCTCCGCCAGATTCCGGATCGTCCGCTGATCCAGCCCGGCGGCCCGCCACGCCCCCTCATCCGCCTCCCAGGCGGTCCGCAGATCTCCGAAATACTGCAACAGCGCCCGCAGGCGCGCCGGCCCGATCCCCATCACCCGGTTAAAGACCAGCCAGTAGCCCAGATCGTCCATGGAAACTCCTGAGCCCTCTCAATAGGGAGAGCAGGCGAGGCAAGGCTGCCTTTCCCAAATCATGATAGCGGACGCAGGGAAGGGCCAGAGGAGATCATAGGCGCCACGGACCACTTCAGGCGACCCGTTCGTTCCAAGCGCCCTCGGGAGGGAAGCGGGCCAACCCCATTCTTTGGGCCTTCAGGGCCCTAGTGCTTTGCCCACTTTTCATTTGGATCATTTGGAGGTTTTCGGGGGCGGTGCGGGGGGCCAAAGGC
>NZ_JANWXB010000120.1 GCF_025055495.1 Thermoflexus sp.
GAAGGCGGCGCCCCAGCCCCAAAACCCGCGGGAGAGCTCGGAAGTCGCACACGGCGTTCCATATCTCCAACTACCTTAGCGGATGAGGTGCCTCTGTGGCGCAGGCGTTGTTCATGGGAGGCCTTTCCTTCCTGCTGGCCGTCGTCTGGGGTCCGCCCCTGATTCGCTGGCTGCGGGCGAACGGGATCGGGAAGAAGATCCGGATTGAGGGACCACGGACCCATCTGGTGAAGATGGGGACGCCCACAATGGGCGGCCTGATGATTGTGGTGCCGGTTGTGATGCTAACACTGATCTTAAACATCGGGAACCTGATTGCCAACACGGAGGCGGGGCGAGCCTTCCTGAAACAGATGGGGTGGCCGGGGGATCAGCTGATCGGACGTTCGATCCTGGTGCCGGTGGCGGCCATGCTGGCCTTTGGGGCTCTGGGCGCCGTGGATGATTGGATGGGCACCCGGGGAGGCGGAGGGCTCCTGGCCCGTCATAAATTCCCGATCCAGATCGCCCTCGGGACCGCCCTGGCGCTGGTGTTGCATTTCGGGATGGACCTGCGCAGCGTGGCCATCCCGACAGTGCCGCAGAAGATCGACATCGGGCTCTTCTACCTTCCGATCGCGGTGTTCATCATCGTGGGCTCGGCCAACGCGGTGAACTTCACGGATGGCCTGGACGGCCTAGCCGGGATCATCACCGCGACGAGCTTCATGGCCTACGGCGTGATCGCCTATCTCCAGGGCCAGATCTATCTGGCCACGTTCTCCTTCATTGTGGTGGGGGCCTGCCTGGCTTTTCTGTGGTTCAACGCCCATCCCGCCCAGCTGATCATGGGAGACATCGGCTCCCAGGCCCTGGGGGCGACCCTGGGGGTGGTGGCCCTGATGACCGGCCAGTGGCTCCTGTTGCCGATTGTGGCGCTGATCCCGGTGGTGGAGACCCTCTCGGTGATTTTGCAGGTGGCCTACTTCAAATGGACCCGGGGGAAGCGGCTGTTCCGCATGAGCCCGATCCACCATCATTTCGAGTTGCTCGGGTGGTCCGAGACACAGGTGGTGCAGCGGTTCTGGTTGATCGCCATCTGGTCCTCCATGATCGGCGTGGCGCTGGCGTTGTTATAAAAACTACAGCAGCGAATCCGCTGCTGCGGGAACCATCACGTTGCGAGAGGGCGATGAGGGATCTCGTTGGTGCTCGTGTGGTGATCCTGGGGTTGGGCCGGCAGGGATCGGCGCTGGCCCGCTGGCTGGTGCGACAGGGCGCCGAGGTCACCGTCAGCGATCGACAGCCGGCCGATCGCCTTCAGGGCTTCCTGCACACCCTGGAAGGCCTGCCCATCCAGTATGTGCTCGGGCATCATCCCCTGTCGCTGCTGGAAGGTTGTGATCTCCTCTGCCTGAGCGGGGGCGTTCCTCTGGACACTCCGATTGTCCAGGAGGCGATCCGGCGAGGGATCCCCCTCGCCAACGACGCGCAGCTGTTCCTGGAGCGCTGCCGGGGATGGACAGCAGGGATCACGGGCTCCTCCGGGAAGACGACCACGACGGCGCTTGTGGGGGCGATGTGCCAGGCGGCGGGGTTCCGAACTTGGGTGGGCGGGAACATCGGCAACCCGCTGATCGAATTCGTCGAGGAGATCGGACCGGAGGATCGGGTGGTGCTGGAGCTCTCCAGTTTCCAGCTGGAGATCATGACGGTGAGCCCGCGGGTGGCGGCCGTGTTAAACATCACCCCGAACCATCTGGATCGTCATAAGACGATGGAAGCCTACATCGCTGCTAAACAACGGATCCTCGACTTCCAGGATGTCGAAGACATCGCGGTGCTGGGTTACGACGATCTGAACGCTCGATCCCTGGCGGCGGCGGTGCGGGGGCGGCTGCGGTTCTTCAGTCGGGAACGGGAGGTCGCCCGCGGAGCCTTCCTCCGGGGGGAGACCCTCTTCTTGCGCCTGGGAACGGATGCCTGGCCCATCTGTCCGGTGGGGGAGGTGCGCCTGCGGGGCCGGCACAATTTGTGGAACGTCCTTGCGGCGGCGGCCATCGCCGGCAGCCTGGGGGCGGATCTGGGGGCGATCCGCGAGGTGGCGACGACTTTCTCTGGCGTGCCCCATCGTCTGGAGCTGGTGCGGGAGGTGCGGGGGGTGCGCTATGTCAACGATTCCATCGCCACGACCCCGGAGCGGGTGCGGATGGCTCTCGAGGCTTTCGAGGAACCTCTGGTGTTGCTGGCGGGGGGACGGGATAAGCAGCTCCCATGGGATGAAGCCGCGCGGGATATCGCCCGGCGGGTCCGGGTGCTGATCTGCTTCGGCGAGATGGGGGATCGGATTGCGGAGGCTGTTCGGATCGCCCGGGCGGGCATCGGAGAGGCCACCCTGGAGCGGGTAGAGCGGGTGGGCACGCTGGAGGAAGCGGTGGCGCTGGCCGCCCGGCTGGCTCGCCCGGGAGAGGTGGTGTTGTTGTCTCCAGGAGGGACCAGTTACGATGCCTATCGGGATTTCGAGGAGCGCGGCGCCCATTTCCGTCAGCTGGTGGAGGCCCTGGGATGACCACGGTGCGAAAGCAGTGGTATGGGTCGTCGATTCCACGGGATGGGCCGTTGACGCTGCCCGGGCTCACCTCCCTGGAACTGGGCTTGTTGGTCCTGCTGGTCACCCTGGTGCTGGCGGGTTTGTTGCTGGTTTACAGCGCCACCTACTATCTGGCGCGACAGATTTTCGATGATCCGTTTTATTTCGTCCGACGCCAGGCTGGAGCCGCGCTGGCGGGAACGCTCGCCCTCCTGGGGGTGTGGCGGATGGACTATCGGCGTCTGCAGCGATTTTCGATCCCCCTGATGCTCCTGGGGGTGGCTTCTCTCATTGCCGTGCTCTTCGTGGGGGAAGAGCGGCTGGGCGCCCGACGGGCTTTCTCCGGTGGCTCCTTCCAGCCTTCGGAGTTCGTCAAGCCGATCATCATTCTGTATCTGGCAACGTGGTTGCCAACCAAGGGCGAACGCTTGCGGGAGTTCGGCCGCGGGTTCCTTCCATTCCTAATGGTGTTGAGCGTGGTGGTCATCCCGATCTTCCTGCAACCGGATCTGGGGACTGGGATGCTGATCGGGATGGTCGCCGCCTGGATGTTCGTGGCTTCCGGTGCTACTCCGATCCAGGTGCTCCTTGGATTGGCGCTGGGGGCAGGGGTGTTCGGAGTCCTAGTGCAAGTGCATCCCCATGCGATGGCGCGGTTGCTGGATTACCTGGAGGCCCTGAGAGGCCCAGAAGGCGCCCAGGGACATCTGAGCGCGGTCTGGCAGGCGATCCGCTCAGGGGGCCTCTTCGGGAGGGGGCCGGGGGCGATCCTCTACACCCTCAGCGGCCGGGTGCCGCTTCCCCATTCCGACAGCGCCTTCGCCGTAGTGGGAGAGGCCTTTGGGTTCGTCGGCGTGATGGGGCTGATCAGCCTGTTGAGCCTCTGGGTGTTCCTGGGGTTCCGTGTGGCTCGACAGGCGTGCGATGCCTTCGGCGGCCTGTTGGCGTTGGGAGTGACGCTGTGGATCGCATGGCAGGGATTGATCAATCTGGGTGGGCTGACGGGCGTGATCCCTTTCTCGGGAATCCCCTTCCCGTTTATCAGCTACGGCGGCTCCGCCCTGCTCAGCGAGTTGATCGGCGCAGGGATGTTGCTCAGCGTCGCCAGGAGGCGGGGGGATGAGGATCTGGATCGCCGCGGGCGGGACCGGCGGGCACATCTATCCGGCGCTGGCCGTCGCGGAGGCGCTCCGGGCCGTTGATCCGGACCTGGAGCTGATCTGGGTGGGCACGCGGGAAGGGATGGAGGCCCGTCTCATTCCCCCGCGCGGTTATCCGTTTCTTCCTGTGGAAGCGGGCGGTGTGTATGGGATGGGTTGGCGGCGGGGATGGAAGGGGCTCTGGCGGGTGGTTCGGGGGACCCTTCAGGCCTGGCGGGAGATGGGTCGGCGACGCCCTCAGGTGGTGTTCACCACCGGAGGATTTGTGTCGATCCCGGCGGCCCTCGCCGCGGCAGGATCTGGGGTTCCGATCCTGGTTTACCTGCCGGACATCGAACCGGGCCTTGCGGTCCGTATCCTGTCCCGTCTGGCCGCCTGGGTGGCGGTGACCGCGCCGGAAGCCGGGGAGGCCTTGCGAAGGCCGGCGGTGGTCACCGGGTATCCGGTGCGTCGCGCGCTGGTGGAGGCGGCTCGATCTCAGGAAGAGACCCGTCAGCGAGGGCTCGCCCGCTGGAGGTTCCATCCGGAGGTTCCGGTGGTGCTGGTGTTTGGGGGAAGTCGAGGGGCTCGCCGGCTGAACCAAGCGGTCGCTCGGCATCTGGAGACGCTGACAGCGGAGGCGCAGGTGCTCCATCTCACCGGACCGGCGGATCTGGAGGCCATGCAACGACGGCGAATGGAGCTCCCTCCCGAGGGCCGGGTCCGTTATCAACCGGTGGCGTATCTGGACGAAGAGATGGGGGAAGCGCTGGCGATGGCGGATCTGGCCGTGTGCCGGGCAGGGGCCTCCACCCTGGGGGAACTTCCTCTGTTCGGGCTGCCGGCGGTGCTGGTGCCTTATCCTTACGTGCGGCGCCATCAGGAACGCAACGCCGCCTATCTGGTCCGGCACGGAGGCGCCGTGATGATCCCGGACGAGGAGATCGAGGAGCGGCTGGGGGAAGTCGTGCGGGATCTCCTGCGCAACCCGGGCCGTCTGAGCCAAATGCGCCGCCGGATGGCGGCGCTGGCCCGGCCGGAGGCAGCGGATCGCCTGGCCGCCCTGGTGATGGAGCAAATGAAAGGTCTGGGCTCCGTTCAGGCCGTCCGGGTGGGGAGGGGGCAATGATTGCATTGCACATGGTCTTCTGGGCCTTTGTGCTTCTCTTCGCCTTGATTGGTGCATTGCGAGGGGTAGCCAAGGAGATCCTGGTCAGCGCCTCGATCGTGGGGGTCATGTTCTTCTTCAGCCTGCTGCAGCAATTCGCGCCAGCCGTTTGGGAGTCGTTCACCAGAGATCCAGCCACCGGGTTTTTTGCCGAGACGATTGCGATTGGCATAGCAGCGTTCTTTGGTTACGCGGGGCCTGCTCTGTCCGTGCAGTTAGCCGGTCGGGCGAAGCGGGAGAAGGGCGTGGAGATCATCGCGGGTTTCGCCGCTGGGGCCATTAACGGATGGTTGATCGCTGGCTCGATCCTGTTCTTCCTGCACCGCGCGGGATATCCCTTCCCGGAGGTCCTGCAACCTCCGGGCCCCAACAGCCCGATGATGGATCTGCTGTCCTGGATGCCTCCCGCGGTGCTGAAGCCACCACTTCTCTACTTTATGGTGGTTATCATGCTGTTCGCGCTGTTGGTATTTTATCTCTAACGGAGGTGGGTGCGGGCTGCCGAAGGCGGCCTGTGCCCATCTCCAACGCGCGGCCCTGCCGGCCGTGGAGAGGGGCGAATTCGCAATCCGATGGGGAAAACCGGAATGGTGCAGTTGCGGCCTAACCTGACGTTTCATCTGATCGGCATCGGCGGGGCCGGGCTCTCGGCCCTGGCGACGGTGCTGCATGAGGCCGGGTATGCAGTGAGCGGGTGCGATCGCTCTCCCTCACCCTTCGTGGACTCCCTTCGCGCCCTGGGCGTTCCGGTGCATCTGGGCCACGATCCCGCCCACGTTCAGTATGCGGGGGTGGTCGTGCGCTCTTCCGCCGTCCCGCCGGATCATCCGGAGGTCCGGGCGGCGGAGGAGCTGGGTCGACCGGTGGTGAAACGGGAGGCGGTGATCGGGGCGCTGATGGCCGACCGGATGGGGATCGCGGTGGCGGGGACGCATGGGAAGACCACGACCACGGCGATGCTGGCCTGGATCGCTATGGCCGCCGGCCGCGATCCGTCCTTCATCGTCGGCGGCCTGATCCGGGGCCTGAACCGCAACGCGCGGGCGGGGCGTGGGGATCTCTTCATCGTGGAGGCCGATGAATACGACCGGATGTTCCTGGGATTGCGGCCGCGGATTGCGGTGGTGACAACGATTGAACATGATCACCCGGATTGTTACCCGACGCCGGAGGCTTTCTTCGATGCGTTCGTGACGTTTGTGGAGCGAGTGCCATCCGATGGGATTCTGGTGGCATGTGATGCGGATCCCGGGGCCCGCCGTCTGGCAGACCGGGTAGAGGCCCATGGCCGAGCCGTGATGCGGTATGGCTGGGGGCCTCCCGCCCTGTGGTGGGCCCGGCCCATGGCGGTGGATCGCTTTGAGATCTATCGGGGGGATCAGCCCATCGGCGAGCTGACGCTCCAGGTCCCCGGGCATCATCACGGCTTGAACGCGTTGGCGGCGCTGGCGGTGGCGGAGGCGGTGGGGATCCCCCCGGCGAACGCCCTGGAAGCCCTGGGTCGATTCCCGGGCACAGCCCGGCGGTTTGAGGTGAAGGGCGAGGCGCAGGGGGTGCTGGTTATCGACGATTACGCCCATCACCCCGGAGAGATCCGGGCCACGCTCCGGGCCGCCCGCGCCCGGTATCCACGCCGTCCGATCTGGGCGGTGTTCCAGCCTCATACCTACAGCCGGACACGGGCGTTGTTGAAGGAATTCGCGCAGGCCTTCGAAGATGCCGACCATGTGATTCTCACCCCGATCTACGCGGCTCGCGAGACGGACACCCTCGGGGTGAGCAGCCAGGATATCGTCCAGCAGATGATCCATCCGGATGCCCGACATTTTCCGGATTTCGATACCGCGATCGCTTATCTGAAGGAACATATCCGACCTGGGGATGTCGTGTTGACCCTGGGCGCCGGGGATGGATACCGGATTGGAGAGCGGTTATTAGATCTCTTGGGCCAGTCGGGGGAAGGACGATGAAAGCGGCCTCCGAGGTCATCCCCGGCGAGGCCCTAACGGCGGCGCTGAGGCGATGGGGACTGGCGCTGGAGCGGGATATTCCCCTGGCCCGGTTCACCACATCCCGCATCGGTGGGCCGGCGGATGCCCTGGTGATCGTGGAGGACGTCCAGGCGCTGGTGGATGTCGTGCGGGGCGCATGGTCGGATGGGATCCCGGTTACCCTGCTGGGCGGGGGCTCGAACGTCCTGATCGCCGACCGGGGGGTGCGGGGGCTGGTCGTGCTGAACCGGGCGCGGGCGTTGCGCTTCGAAACCGATGGGCGGGTGTGGGCGGCTTCTGGCGTCTTGCTGCCGACCCTGGCCCGGCTGTGCGCCGAACGGGGGTGGTCCGGCCTGGAGTGGGCCATCGGGATTCCCGGCACGGTGGGCGGAGCTGTGGTGGGCAACGCGGGAGCCCACGGAGGAGATATCGCGGGTTGCCTGGAGTCGGTGGAATTGCTGTTGCCGGAAGGGAGCATTGCGACCTGGGGCGCGGAGCAGCTGGAGCTGAGCTATCGAACCAGCCGGTTGAAGACGTGGCCAACCGTGCCGCGGCCGGTGGTCCTCGCCGCCCGTTTCGCCCTTCGACCGGAGGATCCGGAGGCGATTCTGGAGCGGATGGCGGCCTTCAACGCTTACCGTCGACGCACCCAGCCGGGTGGGGCGAGCATCGGCTCGATGTTCCGGAACCCGCCCGGGGATTACGCTGGCCGTCTGATCGAAGCGGCGGGCCTCAAGGGGGCCCGCCGGGGAGCGATTGTGATTTCTACTCTGCATGCGAATTTCTTCATCAACGAGGGAGACGGCACGGCCGCCGACGTGCGGGCCCTGATGGTCGAGGTCCAGCGTTGTGTTCTGGAACGATTCGGCGTGCTCCTGGAGCCGGAGATCGAGTTCATCGGGGAGTGGGAGGATGAAACGACGGATCCGGGTGGGCGTGCTGTTCGGGGGAAAGTCCGGGGAGCATGAGGTGAGTCTCCTGTCGGCCCAATCGGTGATCCGGGCGCTGGACAAGACGAAATACGAGGTGATCCCCATCGGGATCACCAAAGAGGGCCGCTGGCTCACCCGGGGGGATCCGATGAAGGCCCTGACAGGCGGGGCAGTGACAATGGCCGATTTGCTGGGAACGCCGCCCGTTATAGAGCCGGAATCAACCGCTTATCTGGCTGTTCCCCCGCGTCGGGAGCTGATCCCGGGAGTCCAGGCGGATGGGATCCCAGAGGTGGATGTGATCTTCCCGGTGCTTCACGGACCTTTCGGGGAGGATGGGACGATCCAGGGATTACTGGAATTGGCGAATATTCCCTATGTCGGCGCGGGGGTGCTGGCCTCGGCCGTGGGAATGGATAAGGCGGTGATGAAGGATGTGTTCCGGGCCCATGGCCTCCCGGTTGCTCGTTACATCGTGGTCTTCCGACGGGAGTGGGAGCGGGATCCGGAAGACGTGATGGATCGAATTGAGCGCGAGATCGGGTTTCCGTGCTTCGTCAAGCCGGCCAACCTGGGTTCCAGCGTAGGCGTTTCCAAAGTGAAGCGACGGGAGGAACTCCCGATCGCTCTGCCGGAGGCGGCCCGTTACGGGCGCAAGATGCTGGTCGAACGGGCGGTCCCAGCGGCCCGGGAGATCGAGGTCAGTGTGCTGGGGAATGAGGACCCTATTGCCTCGGTGCCGGGCGAGGTGATCCCGGCGGGGGAATTTTACGACTATGCCGCGAAGTATCTGGACGATCGAACCCAACTGGTGATCCCGGCCCCGCTGGATGAGGCGCTGGCGGAGCGGATCCGATCCCTGGCCCTGGCGGCCTTTCGGGCGATCGATGCATGCGGGATGGCTCGGGTGGATTTCCTGCTCTCCCGGGAGACGGGGGAGCTGGTGGTCAATGAGATCAACACCATCCCAGGCTTCACAGCGGTCAGCATGTATCCGCGCCTGTGGGAGGCCAGCGGCCTGTCGTATCCGACGTTGCTGGATCGACTGATCGAACTGGCGCTGGAGCGGTATCAGGATCGCCAGCGGGATGCCATTGCTTACGAGGGGCTGACATGGCTTTCTTCCAGTCGCGCCGACGGCGCGCTGCGAGAAGACGACAGCGAACCTTCCACTCGGTGAGCCCGGTCGGGATGGCGGTAGCGGTCTGGGCCCTCCGCCCTGCGGGCTCCCGGCTGGCGGCCGGAGGGCTGTTGTTGCTCTGGGCCATCCTGGGCGGGATCCTGTTGCTTCATGATGTCTTCTACACCCGGCTGGATGTCGCGGGTGCCCGCATCCTCTCCCCGGAGGCGCTGGCGGCGGCCAGCGGGATCGATGGGTTGCATATCTTCTGGGTGAACCCGGAGGAAGCCGCCGCCGCGGTTCGTCATCGGTTCCCCGCTCTGAGGTCTGCAACCGTGCGCTGTCGATGGCCGGCGTTTTGCACCCTTTTCGTCGTGGAAGGAGAGGCTTCATGGGAGTGGGTGAGCGGAGACCTGCGACTGTTTCTGGATGAGAACGGCCAGGTGATGGAGGGGGATGCCGTAAACGCCCAGCGCCGTCTGGAGGTTTACGGCCTGCCGCCCCTCGCGCCGGGCCAGCGGGTGGATCCCTGGCTATGGGAGCGCATGCAGGATCTGAGCTGGGCATTCCCGGAGATCCCCACATTCCGCTATGAGGCGGGTCGCGGTTTCTCCTTCGTAGATCCTTACGGCTGGCCCGTGCTGCTGGGAGAATTTGGGTCAATGGCGACGCGTGCCGCAGCCTGGCGGGCGCTGCGCGATCTTCTCGCCGCGCATGGTCAGCGCCCCGCTTATCTCGATCTGCGGGTCCCTGAAGCGCCAACAGTTGGTTTTCAAAATTAGCGGTTTGCTTTCTCCTGAGGGTTTTGGAGGCGAAGCCGGTCGCCGAAGACAACCGCTCTTTAGCCCTCCCCATGCGCTTTCGGGCCGTGGGGAGGGAGGGATTCGAGGGAGGTAAGATCATCCACCAGCCAGGCGCATTGGTCCTATTCCTGAAGGGCGTGAGAGGGTGTAGCTTATGACGCTGGTCGCGATGGATATCGGAACCAGCAAGATCTGCACGCTGGTGGGCGAGGCCGATGAAGCCGGGATGCTTCGCATCCTGGGCGTGGGGGTTGTTCCAGCCCGGGGGATCCGAAGGGGGGTGGTGGTGAATATCGCCGAGGCCACCGAGGCCATTGCCGCTTCCGTGGAGAAAGCGGAGCGCACGAGCGGCTACCAGATCCGCCGGGCCATCGTGGGCATCGCTGGGCCTTACGTAGCCTCGGTGAACAGCAAGGGCACCGCCTCCGTGATGCGGGGGGATCGAGGGATCAGCCCGGCGGATGTGCAGCGGGCGGTGGAGAACGCCCGGACCATCGCCATCCCCCATTCTCACGAGATCCTCCACGTGCTCCCACGCTCCTTCATCGTAGATGGGCAGGAAGGGATTCGGGATCCCATGGGGATGTATGGCTTCCGGCTGGAAGCGGAGGTCCACATCGTGACGGCTCAGGTGGGCCCGCTGGCTAACCTGCGGCGGTGCATTGAGGCGGCTCAGATCGCGGTGGAAGAGTTCGTCCTCTCCCCCTTGGCTTCGGCCGAGGCCGTGATCACGGAGGGGGAACGGGAGATGGGGGTTGCCCTGGTGGATATCGGGGCGGGGACGACGGATCTGGCAGTCTTTGTGGAGGGAAACATCGCGCACACAGCGGTGATCCCGGTGGGAGGGCAGCATATCACCAACGATCTGGCCTACGGCCTGCACGTCCCGGCGACGGTGGCGGAGGAGCTCAAGATCAAATACGGCCATGCGTCGGTCCAGGCCGTCGCGCCGGAAGAACAGATCACCGTTCAGGGTTTTGGGGAGAACGGCGTGCTGACTTTCTCCCGTCGAGAGATGGCCGAGATCATCGAGGCGCGGGTCCAGGAGATCTTTCAGTTAGTCCTGAAAGATCTGAGAGCCTCGGGCTACGAACGGTTGCTCCCAGCAGGGCTGGTTCTCTGTGGGGGCACCGCCATGCTATCCGGGATCCGAGAGGTGGCCCGCGAGGTCACCGGGATGCCGGTCCGGGTGGGCATGCCCTGGGATCTGGGAGGCTTAGCGGAGACGCTTCGTTCGCCGATGTTTGCGGCGGCGGTGGGCTTGCTCCGCTGGGGCCTGCGGATGGATATGAGCCCGAGTTATTCTCCATCCGGGGATTCATGGCTGGGCCGTCTCTGGAGGACCTTGCGGGGGATCTTCCGGGAAATGTTGCCGGGGTAGAGCGTGCCCTCCCATCGTCTGGAGACACACCCTTCTCGGGGGATTTTATGGGGCTATTGCTTTGTCCAGTTATCAACTGGGGATTTGAGGGACCGAAGCGAGTCCGGAAGGCGATGGCCCCTCCCCCCTTTCTCCCCCCTCCCCAAGGCCCAGAGGGCCGTGGGGAGGGGGGAGAAAACCTCTTTCGGGGGCGGTGCAGGGGGCCAAAGGCCCCCCGCACCGCCCCCGAAAACCCCCAAATGAAAAATGGACAACGCACTAGCCTCCTGACTCACCATCGTCGGGTCGAGAGACGCGCATCGTTTCGGAGGATGGGCTTCCCAGTTCATTCAATAGGTGCTTCAGAAGACATGCCTTTCGAGAGAGCCGCGAGGCTCCCGACCGGCTCATCCTGCTCGCCAGGAGCTCTAACATCGGGAATTCCGCCTGAGGCTATCCCTTCTACGCCCAGGCTGATCTGGAACTCAGCAGGAGGAGGTGGACGATGGATGCGATGACGACCGGACAGACCCCGGCCAAAATCCGTGTGATGGGTGTGGGTGGCGGGGGCAGCAACGCGGTGAACCGTATGATCGAAGAGGGGCTCCGGGGGGTCGAGTTCATCGCTGTAAACACCGATGTGCAGGCCCTCTCCTTGGCCAAGGCCGATCGCCGGATTCACATCGGGGAGAAGATCACGCGCGGGCTGGGCGCGGGAGGGAACCCGGAGATCGGCTATAAGGCCGCAGAGGAGTCGGCGGATCTGATCTACGAGGCGCTCCGCGGTTCGGACATGGTGTTCATCACGGCGGGCATGGGGGGCGGAACGGGGACGGGCGCCAGTCCGGTGATCGCCCGGATCGCCCGGGAGGTGGGGGCCCTGACCATCGGGGTAGTCACCCGCCCCTTCTCTTTCGAGGGGCCACGGCGAGCCAAGGCGGCCGAAGAGGGGATCGCCCGTCTCAAGGAGAATGTGGATACCCTCATCGTGATCCCTAACGATCGCCTGCTGGAGATCACCGATAAAAAGGTTACCCTGGTGCAGGCCTTCCGGATGGCCGATGAGGTGCTCCGCCAGGGTATTCAGGGGATCAGTGAACTGATCACGGTCCCTGGCCTGATCAACCTGGATTTCGCTGATGTGCGCGCCATTATGGCCGAGGGCGGCGCGGCCCTGATGGCCATCGGGGAGGCTTCCGGGGAGAACCGGGCGGTGGAGGCGGCTCAGCAAGCCATCTCCAGCCGGCTTTTAGAGGTCACCATCGACGGGGCGCGAGGGATCCTGTTCAACGTCACGGGCGGGCCTGATCTCACGCTCCATGAGGTCCATCAGGCAGCGGAGATCATCCGTCAGGCAGCTCATCCGGAGGCCAATATCATCTTCGGCGCGGTCATCGATGAGGCGATGCGGGATCGAGTGCGGATTACCGTGATCGCGACCGGATTCGAGCGCCCCCCAATTCCCGGTCGCCGTCCCGCTCCAGCGGCTGCGCCCGCCCGGTCCGAATCCGGCGCTCATCGCCCTGAGGAGGCTCGGCGCTCAGCCCCCTCCGAGCGCAGCTTTAACGAGGGCGATCTGGATATCCCGGCCTTCCTACGGCGGCGAGGATGAGGGCCACGGTTCTCCTCAAGCCCTTCCAAGATCTCTGAAGCTTGTTTCGTCGCCATTCTGAGGCTTGAGGAAACGGGGCGGATAGTTTCGCCGCTCGCCCCCCATCTTGGTGTTCTGTGCGGTTTTCCCAGAGGGGGCTGACACGCCTCAGTGCCCCAGCTCGGACGCTGAGACGGCGCGAGGTTGCCAGACCAACCGGACCTTTCGAAACCGGCTCAGGCGCTCATGGGCGGCTTCCTGGAGAGGCCGTAGATGAGGGGCGCGAACCCGGAAGGTGCCCCGAAGCTGGGCGATGATCAACTGGCTATCTCCCCGAACCTCCAGGGCGAAAGCGGAGGGATCTTTCCCGGCTTTCCGGATCCGATCGATCAGATCATCCAGGGCGGCGATCAGCGTTCGATATTCCGCTTCGTTATTGGTCATTTTTTCTTCAAAATTTAACCTGCATCGATCCTCTCGCCCATCCCGGGTTCGGATGATGTAGGACCCATAACCGGGGCCTGGATTGCCCCGGCTTCCTCCGTCGAAGATGATTACATAATCGAAGGTTGTGGGTTGTGTCATTGCGGAGCCTCTCCAGGAAAGGATGGGGGATAGGCACGGGTCGTCCCTGCCTATCCCCTTTCGTTGTGGGATTAGGAATCACGCCGTTGGGAGCCTGCTGAGCGAGGTGAGATGACCCCATCCTCCGGATCCCCCAATTCAAGATAGACAGCACCTGAAAGAACGATCCGTCACAAGTAAACACTGCTTTCAAGGCAACTGCTGCTTGGATCCCTCGCCGGTGTAAAAAGCTCTATCCCCCTCATTCTCTTCCCTCCCAGCTCTCAGACTTTGGGGGGAGAGGATGAAGGGGAGAGAGATGGCCTTTTAGGTTGCCTTCCTACTCCCCCAGGAAGATCGTGGGTTGTGTTATTTTAAGCAATCCGCCGCGATCGGGATTATGATGAATAGCGCAGCAGGTTTCTCGCTCACTTTGCGTGCAGAAATAGGCGGGAGGACTTCGATTCGCAACGAAAGGTTAAATAAAACTTTATACCTTCAGGAGCATCTATGGCGCGTCGCGAACGACCTGAAATGGCCGTCTTTATTGATTTTGAGAACATTGCCACCGCGGCGGAAAGCCGTTATTACACGCTGGATCTGAATCGCCTGTTTGCAGAGCTCGGGCGAAGGGGGCGGCTGGTCCTGAAGCGCGCCTATGGGGACTGGTCCCGTTTCACCAAATATCGAGATGAGCTGCTCCGGCACGGGGTGGATCTGGTTCAGATTTATTCCTACGGCCACAAGCTCGCCCGCAACCGCGCCGATGTCCGCATGGCCATCGATGCGATCGAGACGCTGTTCACCCGGCCGGAGGTCCAGATGTTTGCGATCATCTCGGGGGACAGCGATTTCTCCAGCCTGATCACCCGCCTTCGGGAGCATGGCAAGCTCGTGATCGGCGTGGGCGTGCAAGGGGCGACCAGCGATCTGATTCCCGCATTGTGCGATGAATTCATCTATTATGACACGCTGATCGCGCCAGAAGCGGAAGCCGTGCCCCCGCCATCTCCATCTGCTCCTGAGCCTTCGCTTCCTGCCCTGGCCCCGGAGATCGTGGGGACCGTTGAGCGTTACCGCCGCTATCTCCAGGATTGGGGGTTTGTGCTGTTGGAGCCCACGATCCGGCGGATGGGGTTGACCCGCCTCTTCGAGGCCCTGCGGGCTGGGATCGCCGAGCTCACCCTGGCCCGATGGCTGGACCGGACGAACTGGGAGGGCCTGGAGATCGAAGCTGGCGGCCGCCAGGAGCTCGGATGGTTGTTGCTTCTGGGCCCGGCCCTGTCCTTCGGCCCTCTTCCACCCTCGTTCTTCACCCCGATTCAGGGAGTGCGGGTTGCGGGCCTGAAGCGGTTCATCGAAGCGGCGGAGAGCGGGCTGATCCGATTCCTGGGCATGGCGAACTGGCCGCTGGAGCCCGAAGCGCTGGCTTTCCTTCTTGGGCTTCCCGTGATGGAAGTAGAAGCGATACTTCGCGGGATGGCACGAGAGGGCTTGGTGGCAGCGGAAAACGGGACCTTCCGCTGGATCCCCCACGAAGATCCGTTGCGGGCTCCGGTGTTCGAGAACCTGCGGGCGGATCTGGCCGGGGTGACCTATCCCTCGGGGATCATGCCTTCGCTGGGGGATGCACGGGCGCTGTTCGAGGAGGGGATGAGCTATCGGCGGGATCGGAACTTCCCGATGGCGCTGGAGCGCTTCCGGTTGGCTCTGCGGATGACCCTGGATCTGTGGGAGACGCGCACTCCTGGAGTCGGACCCTATGAGATCCGCTGGCGGGCGGCCAGCTACTGCTCGGTGCGAGCAGGGGAGCTCTTCAATAATCGCCGGGACTTCGCAGGCTCCCTTCCATACTACTATGCCTTCCTCGCTCTGATGATCCCAGGGGATCCGGTCTGGGAGAAGCTCCGGGGCCTGGTGGATTTCATGCTCCATTACGCGCTATCGGCTTTCTTTGATAATCAGGTTCCGGTGACCTCCGGGCCTTTCGCCCGGCGCCTGCTGGAGCTGTTCCATGATCCGGAGCCCACTCGGGCGGAGCGCATCCGGGGATGGATAGCTCAGGTGGCCCGGTTGAACCCGGCCATCCTTGGATGGCTGCTGGAGCAGCTGACCGGAGTGGAGGCCGGGGAGGAGCAGAAGGAGGCGCTGGAAATCTTTCTGCGCGGACAGATGCGGGGGACCCTTTTGGTTTCTGTGGGATAGGATTTGCTCAGGCCGCCTTTGTCAGAGGAGCTCATCGGTATCTTCCTCAGTAGCGCTTACTTATGGTGGATCGCGCATTCGATTTGCAGGGATGAGTAGGGGTTATGCCCGCTTCCCCGGAGAAGGCGCTTCCACTGGATTTGCCGCCCGAAGTTGCACGGGGCGTTAAATTTTTTCTTCGAGGCGATCACGATGTTCATTCGCTGGTTCGGGAAGGCGCTCGCCCTCATCGGGTTCGTGATGATCATCCAGAGTTTGATCTGGATGAGCTATGGGGTCATGACGAGCCGGGGACCGGGAAGCCCCATGGATACGCTCAATGGGGTAGAGGGACCCGTGCCTACTCGATCTCCAGAGGCTGCGCGCACCATTCAACCCACCGCGACGGCGACTCCCACCCCTGCGCCCACTGCCACCCGGCTGCTGTCCCCAGCGACGCCCACCCCGGCTTTCCCGGCCCGATGGGCGATCACTCCCACCCCCCGGCCAGGGGCCCCGAGAGGAGGTCCGGAGGGAATCCCAGAGCCCCGTCCGCTTCTTTCCTTTCCACCCAAGCGGGTGAATTTGCTGTTGCTGGGAAGCGATCGGCGGCCAGGGGAACGTCTTGGACGAACCGATACCATCATCCTCGCTTCCATTGATCCGGATGAACCATCGGTGCGGTTGCTCGGTATCCCGCGGGATCTATGGGTATATATTCCCGGCTGGGGGTTTAATAAAATCAACACCGCCTATGTGCATGGAGAGCTGACCCATTATCCCGGCGGAGGCTACGGCCTGCTTCAGGATACGCTTCGCTATAATCTGGGGCTTACCGTTCACGGCTACGCCCTGGTGGATTTCGATGGGATGCGGACGATCATCGATACTCTGGGGGGCGTGGATGTGAACGTCCGATGTCCCTTGTATGATGTGTTTCCAGATCCCGATAACCCGGCGATCACGGGGACGCTATCTCTGCCCACGCCAGGCCGCTATCATCTGGACGGCAAGCATGCCCTGTGGTATATGCGATCCCGGCATTCGACGGGCGATCTTGATCGATCGCGCCGCCAGCAGCAGGTGTTGGAAGGATTGCTGGATCGACTGAGGGAAGGGGGATGGCTCCTGCGAGTCCCATCGCTCTGGTCCGGGATTCGCCAGACAGTGCAGACAGATCTGGGGCTGGATGAGGTGCTCTGGATGGCTTCCGTGGGGCTGCGCCTGGACCGAAGCCGTATCGCCCGTGGATGGCTGCACTCGGTTGTGGAATCCAGGAGGATCTCCACGACCACGGAGAGTGAGCTGTTTATTTACCTTCCGACAGAGCAAATGTATTCATACCTGGAGCGGTTTCTGCTGGGCCCATTGCCCTCCAGGGCTTCGCCTGTCGCGCGGGTCGAGGTCATCAATGCCAGCGGGAATTCCCTTTATGGGGAGATGGCGGTGGAGATCCTGCGAGAGGCGGGGTTTGAGGTCGTTCGGATGGCGGAGGCCGCGCCGGATGGGCGGCCCACTCGGGTGATCGTGATCAGCCCCCCGGGATCCCTCTCGACCACTCAGGCGCTCATGCGGACTTTCCGGCTCCCGAGCTCGCGTCTGGAGGTGTCTCCAGAGCCGGGTGCGGAGGTTCCTTATCGCGTCTGGCTGGGCTCGGATTTTAATCCCTGCGTGCGGTGATTCAACCGGTGGGCCCACTCGAATCCGAAGGATCATGGCATATGCCTTGGAACTCGGACCGCTGGCTGCGCCCCAGGGGGAACAGGGGTTTGGATGGTGGGGCGGGCGGCTTCGCTGCTCCTCCCATCGCTCCATCGGTGGTTGGCCGAAACGGGGTATCGGTCAGCGGATACCCTCCAAACTCTATTGGAGAGTAAATGCCTGTGCGTCTCAAAGCGCTGGAGCTTCACGGCTTCAAGAGTTTTGCCGATCCGATCCGCCTGGAGTTCCCGGGGCCGGTGACCGCCATCGTGGGCCCTAACGGGAGCGGCAAGAGCAATATCGCTGAGGCCATCCGCTGGGTTCTGGGAGAGCAAAGCCTCTCCACTCTCCGGGCCCGCCGGGGCGAGGATCTGATCTTCGCCGGCGGCGATCAGCGGCCCCGCGCCGGAATGGCAGAGGTCACCCTGATCTTCGACAACTCCGACGGAGAGCTCTCGGTGGAATTCGAGGAGGTGGCCCTCACGCGCCGGGTCTACCGCGATGGGGAGGGCGAATATCTCCTGAATGGGAACCGGGTGCGCCTGCGCGATATCCAGGAGCTCCTGGGGTCCACCCCGCTGGCCCGACGGACTTACACCGTGATCGGGCAAGGGGTGGTGGATGAAGTGCTCCGGATGCGACCGGAGGAACGCCGCGCGCTGTTCGAAGAGGCCGCCGGCATCGCCCTTTACCGGATGAAGCGGGAGGAGGCGTTGCGCCGCCTGGAGATCACCCGGCAGAATCTGATGCGAGCCCGGGATCTGCTGGCGGAGATGACGCCGCGGTTGAGCAGCCTGCGTCGCCAGGCGGAGCGCGCGCGCCAGTATGAGGAGCTTCTTTCTCAACTCAAAAGGCGATGGCGTCAGTGGGCTGCCCGCCGGATGGCCCGGTTGCGTCAGGGTCTGGAGGCCGCCCGGGCGGCCCTGGCCGAAGCCGAGGCGGCCCGGCTCCGTCATCAGGAGCAGCAGGCGATGGCTGAGCAGCAGGCCCTGACGCTTCGCGAGGAGATCCGCCGGCAGCGGGCAGCGCTGGCAGAGCAGGAGGCCGCCTGGGCCAAGTTGCAGGAGGAATCCGCCGCTGTGCAGCGACAGCTTCAGGCCGTGGAGGAGGCCCTTCAAGCGCTGTCGGAGCAAGCGAGGGCCCGTCGGGCGCAAGCAGAAGCCCTTCGGGCCCGGGAGGCCACGCTCCGGGCGATGGAGGAGGCGCTGAAGACCGAGCGGAAAGCGCTGGAAGATCGGCTCCGGGCCCTGCATGAGCAACGCCGGGCGCTGGAGGCGCTTTACGCGCCGAAGCGGATGCGCCATGAGGCGCTGTGCCATCAGAGGGCGGAAGTACAGACCGAACTCCATCGCCTGGAGGAGGAGGAAGCTCACCTCGCCCGTCGCCGTGTGGCGCTCCAGTCATTGCAACGCGAACTCGAGGAGCAATCGCTTCAGCGGGCCGCCCTGCGGGAGAGATGGATGCGGGAGCAGGCAGATTGGCTTCGAGAGCAGGAACAGCTTCTCGAGGAAGCCCGGGTCCTGGAAGCGACTCTGGAGGCTATGGAGCGGCAGCGGGCTCAAATCAGCCGTCAGCTGGAGGAGGCAGAGGCGGGGGTCCTTCAAGCGCAGGAGCAGGCGGCTCAGGCCCGGGCCCGGAAGGCCTATCTGGAGGCTTATGCGGAGAGCTTGGCTCGTAGCCGGGAGACCCAGGAGGGGCTTCGAGGGGACCTGCGGGCGATTCTCGCCGCCGGCCTTCCTGGGGTGCTGGGTTCGCTGGCCGACTTTCTGGAGATCGAACATGGCTGGGAGGCGGCGGTGGCGGCTATGCTGGGTCCGCTGCTCCAGGCGCTGGTGGTGCGGGATCCGGCAACGATGGAACGGGTGCGGTCGATGATCCATCACGGCCTGCCGGTGGTGATTCTCGGCGGATTGCGTGTGAAGCGCTCACGCCCGGTTCGCAGCCGGTCATCCATTGGGGGGATTGCCCTTCCAGCCCGGCGTTTCATCCCACCGGCGCGTCCGGCAAGGAGCGTCCTGCGGGCGCGGGAGCCCCGGCTTCAGGCTTGGCTGGAGCGCCGTCTGGAGGATGTCTGGCTGGTGGAAACCTGGGAGCAGGCGCTGAGGCTCTGGCCTCAGTTGCCACGGACGGTTCAAATCATGACCCGGGATGGCGAGCGGATCAGCGGGGAGGGAGTCCTGTGGATCGGCGAATACGCTGCTCCGGAGGTGGTGTGGCTGACCCAGGAACAAGCCTGGCGGTCGCTCCCGGAACAAATCCGGGCGGCGCAGGAGACGTTACGCCGGGCCGAAGAAGCTATGGAAGCAAGTTCCCTCAAGTGGAGGCAATTGCAGGAGGAGCGGGCTTCCCTGGAAGCGATCTATCGGTCCGCGGAAGCCCGCAGAGAGGAGGTGCGGCGGCGGCTCCGGGATATTGAGGAGGCGATTCGGAAGGCAACGATAGCCCTTCAAGCGCTGGAACAGGAGATCTCAGAAGGGAAGCGGAGGCAGGCACAAATCGAGGCGGAGCAGCAGGAACTGGACCGCTTGGGGCAGGCGCTGGCGCAGAAGCGGCGGGCGCTGGAGGAATCCCGGTCGATGATCGATTCGGAGATCATCAACCTGGGCCTGGAGCCCATCGAAGCAGAGCGAGCTCGTCTCCAGACAGAGGAGCGGATGCTGGAGGAGCAATGCCGTCAGGTGGAGGAGATGCTCGCCCGACATCAGGAGGCCCTGCAGGCGATCGAGGCGGAGCGGGCTGCGCTGTCCCTTGAGGAAGCGGATGAGCAGCGCGCTGTGCTGGAGGCCGAACGAGAGCGTTGGCAGGATCGGCAGCGAGCGCTCGCGATCCAGTTGCGGGAGCTGGAGACCCGACGCGTCCAGGGCATGGCTGCTCTCCTAACTACGGAATCGATGTTCGAGGAGGCCTGGAAGCAGGTGGAAAGCCTTCGCGAGGCGGGCCAGGCGCTGGAAGAGCAGGTCCATGCGGCCCAGCTGGAGGTCGTGCGCTGGGAGGGAGAGGTCCACGCCTTCCGGCAGGTCCTCCGGGAGGAATGGCGTTATCTGGATGAAGGAGAGATGGATTCCGAGATGGAGACCGCAGGAGAGGAAGAGGCGGAGCCACTGGAAGCCCTGGAGGCGGAGGTAGAAGCCCTCCGGCGGGCGTTGCGGCGGCTGGGGCCGATTCATCCGGAGGCGGCTTCGGAATACGCGGCGCTGCAGGAACGCCATGCCTTCCTGACGTCTCAGATCGCGGATCTGGAGGCCGCCGCGGCCTCCCTCCAGCAGACGATCGCCGCCCTGGATCAACAGATGCAGCAGGCCTTTATGGCAACCTTCCGGGCAGTGGGCCGCGCCTTTAAAGAGACCTTCATCGAGTTGTTTGGGGGTGGCAATGCCCGCCTGATGCTTACGGAAGCGGAGAGCTGGGATCAGGCAGGGGTGGAGATCTTCGTGCGGGTGCCGGGAAAGCGGACTCAGAGCCTGATGATGCTCTCTGGAGGGGAGAAGGCATTGACAGCCACCGCCCTGATCTTCGCCCTCCTGAAAGTTCGCCCGTCGCCCTTTGTGGTTCTGGACGAGGCGGATGCGGCTCTGGACGAGGCCAATATCGGTCGTTTCCGGGAGATGATCCGCCGGCTCTCCGAACGCACCCAGTTCATCCTGATCACACATAATCGGGGGACTATAGAAGCAGCCGATACGATCTATGGCGTCACCATGCGGTCGGATGGTGTCTCTCAAGTCCTCAGTTTACGCTTAGAGGAGGGGGAGCGGATCCTACCAGGAAGCGCCTCTTAGCCGATTCGGGGCGGGCCGCTCTGCCGCCCGCCCCAGCTGTTCACTCTATGGGAATCTGTTGGGGTGGAAAGACGCGGCCGTCTTTCAGCCACCATACTCCCAGTTTTTGGGCCATACGCGCCGCTTCTAAATGGATCTCCGGGCCGGCGACGGCAGGAATGACCTCGGCCTCCGGAAAGACCTTACGTAGAGCAGCGGCTCGCTCGACGGCTCGGTCTACGTCATTTGTGTGCACGATCGCCGAGACTTCCACCACGAGGTAGGCGATTCCCTCACCCTCCAGCTTGTTTCCTTGAACTATCACGTCCGCTTCGTCCAGTGAATCCACCTCTGCTGCGGTTAGCCGTCCTGCAGCTTCGGCGGAGCGGATAAGAGCCTCTCGCTCCTCCGCGCTCAGGATATGAGGATCTTGAACTAAGCGGCGGTAACGACGCGATCGAGTACGGTATTGATTTTCGTGAATCCAGCCTCGAACCAAGCCGCTCAGTATGTTCACTTCTTTTATTACACCTAATAGTGTCTCTTCCAGGCGATGCTGAGCCTCAGCAAGTTGCTGGACTTGTTCTTCGGTGCGGCGTTGGGCCTCAGCGAGCTGCCTTATCTGTTCTTCGGTGCGGCGCTGGGCCTCAGCAAGCTGCTGGACTTGTTCTTCGGTGCGGCGTTGGGCTTCGGCAAGGGCGGTGACGGCTTCTTCCAGGCGGCTGACCCGTTCCTCGATACGGCCAACTCGTTCCTCGATATGGCCAACTCGTTCCTCGATGTGGCGCTGGGCTTCGGCAAGCTGCCTTACGTGTTCTTCGGTGCGGCGTTGGGCCTCAGCAAGCTGCCGCACATATTCTTCGGTGCGGCGCTGGGCTTCGGCCAGGGCGGCGACAGATTCCACGAGCGCCTGCACTGCGTCTGTTAGGCTGCTCAGCGACCTTTCGGCCCGCATCACATGGGTGGAAAGCCGTCGTAGATCTTGGGGGGACTGAAGCAATTCTTCGGTGAGCAATCGTTGACGAAGAGCTTCCACCCATTCTGGGTGCTGATCCAGCAAACGAATCAGGTCTTCAAAATCTCGGACCGTGAACGCCATAAGCGCCTCCTGAGGGAATTATATCATGTTTTCCATAAGCGTCGAGGCTGTGTAGGGAAAGGGAAGATTGGATTGTGACGAGGACGGTCAGAAAGCAACTCGCCCGCTAAAAAGGATCCTCTGAGTATGCCAATCGGGAGACATAGCTGTTGGCAGTATAAGTGGTGCATTTAATTCGAAATCGATCCCGGCGCCGGAAAGGCCTGGATCCGCCAATCGGCACATGTGTTGGTATCTCGACTTGCCGGGAACCGCTCCAAGCTCTGGCCTCGCGAAGGGGTCGGGCAGCGGGGCGGGCCGCCCCATTCCACCCGATCGATTTCCCCCTCCGGACCGATGAGCACGACCTCGTCCTGGGTGTTGTTCAGGTTCCACCAGCCACGTCCCCAGCCGGGATCCGGGATCAGGTCGGGCACCAGAGGATCCGTCGCCGCCAGCTCGAAATGGGGACGAGTGCCGTAGCGGGCGAGGAAGGCCTGGGCGGAGACCGCGATCACTTGAACCTCCCCCGGGCGGATTGTCGTGCCGTCTGGGAAGCGATACATCCCCTCGTAATCGCCTGGCACCGCCGCATCGCCGATCCCATAGCCGTTGAGATTCAGCGTGTTTCCGGTAGGGTTATAGATCTCCACCCACTCCTCGTTTGGATCGATCCCGAGGGCGTTCACCAGGATCTCGCTGATCAGCAAGTGAGGCGGGCGGTGATCGCGGAAGACCAGAGGGAGATAGACTTTGGGTTGAGACAATTCCCAGTCCAGTCGAAATAGCTCGCTTAGGGCGTCCCATCCTTCTTTGGACCGAAAGATCAGCATGATCTCCCGGTTCAGCTTGTGGGAGGTTTCCGTGCCATTAGCCGAACCCAGGACAATGTAAGGCTCTCCGCTCAGACGGATCATGGTCATCTTGTTGTGGAGTCCTCGCCCACCCGGATTGCCCGTTCGCGCTTGAAGGGTGGTGGAAAGAGTGGAGCTCATAAAGCTCAGGGATTGAATGTAGGCTACAGTGGCCGCATTGCTGCGGGGATTTGACGGATCATCATAGAAGCGATCCAGGAGAAGCCATACCGATGCCCCTCGTCCGGCGGCCTCAATCAGCGTGGCCAGATACAGGTTCGGCGAGATCACCGGGGCGGCGGCCGGATCGCTGGCACCCGGCCCCCACCAGGGAGGGACGGTCAGTTGCTGGGCGAGGATCAGATCCCCTGGGCCGGCCTGGCGAAGCAACGCCCATACCCCAGCCTCCAGATTCAGCATTCCTTCGGGTCCGATGATCAATTGGAGATCGCTGGCGGTGATGGGGATGGGTTCTGAGAACCGGACCGGGTAGACTGTCCCCCCCAGGGTGAGGGGTGGGGTATAGGTGGGCGGCGGGTCTTCCGTCAGCGCCATTACATCCCGGAAGATGGGAGCGATATCGCGGCGAAACAGCTCTGTCAGGAAAGCGGCGATCTCCGGCGACTCGAACGCCACCAGGATGCCGCGCTGGCCCTCTGTCCCATCGCTCTTCGGGTCGTCCGGCATAGCACGAGGGCTCAGGTTTTCTGTCCCTACAAGCACTCCTCGATCATCCCGAACCAGGAATTTCGCGTGAGCATACGTGTAACGACGGAGCGCCGGAGGGATCGCGGTCGGGGCGTTCCGCATCATTAAACATCGACCCCCTGCGATTCGCAGGAGCCGACAGGCATAACGCGTGTCGTCGGTGATCCCGCCTGGGGGCGTCCCCTCCAGGAGCAACGTGACGGAGACGCCCCGTCGCGCCGCTGCCGCCAGCCGTTCGGCGATCTTAGGATGTTCAAACGTGAACATCTCCCCCACAATAGAAGTCTGAGCGCCGTCGATCCACGCGGCGACTGCTTCGAAAGCATGATCCGGCGCGATGATCAGGGTCATCGGAATGGTGCCGCTGAGCGTAAAAGGACGCTCATAGCGCTCCGGCATCCACCCGGGGAAATAGACTCGGCGTCCCCACCATGGATCCAGCCGATCGCTGGCCCAATCGGCTGCTGTATCGGTATCCACGGGAAGCCCGGTCGCCGGATCCCTACGACGGACCAAGATTCGGCCCTCGCTCCGGGTGCCTGGAAGACTGTAGGCCTGAACCAGGCGCCCGCGCCATCCCAGGGTCTGGGTATATCCTTCGCCGTAGAGCACGGCGTCGACCAGGGCTCCCCTCGAATCCCGGAGCACCACCTCATCCCCCGTGTTGGCGAAACCGGGCCAGACGCCTTCGACGGGGCGCACGGTTTCCAGGCCATCGGTAAAGACCGCCGCGTCCGGCGGGCGTCCGAAGGCCAGTGTGAAGGAAAGGGCATGATGGGCCACCCAGATCGATGCCCCCGGGGCAATGGTGAACCCGGAGGGGAATCGCAGCCCACCTGTCCCGGTCATGCGATCTCGCAAGCTCCATCCCCCCAGATCGACCGGTGTGGGGCCGAAGGCAGCCAGCTGGACGGCTTCATCGGGTTCGCCCGAGAACACGCCATCGGGATGTGCAGCAGTAATCCACACCTGGGGGGTTCCCGCCTGGGAGCGCTGGATGGCCTGAGGAGACAGAGAAAGCAGGGTCATTCCGCCAAGGCCCAGAAGCGCGGCGAGGACGAGACGAGAGACTCTGCGCATCGCTCCTCCTGAGGTATCTTGTTATCTATGAAGATGATAGCCAGACCTATTCAGAAAATTCCCTGGGCTCTTGGGGATTTGCTTTAACCGGACTTCGGATGAATTCGCTGATCCCTTCATCTGAGGACTTTAGGGGCGGGCAGGGCCCGTTCCTAAAGCATCTCCAATCTCCCCTCTCTGTCGCCTTGATGGCCACAGGGAGGTAGGAGGGCGGAATCATTGCGTTCTCTCCAGCGGGCGCTCAACGATACAATTCCCACATTCCTTTCCGCAGAATTTTCATGGGGTTTGGAACATTCTTCCGAGGGTGTGGGCCACTGAAAGCAGCCTGCACCTCCGGAAAAACTTCGTGGCTTCGCCCCACAGAATAGCAGGCAATTCGATCTGAGTTCCAATCAATTTGGTGTGTTAGAAATTTTTATATTGACCAACCTCAAAGATTGGTTAAAATTAATTCTGACAGGGGCATGAACAATGTTCGGAATTGGATCGATCGTTAGAAGTGGTTTGGAGGGAGGAATCGGGATGAGGTTCGTCGACTGTTCCCGGATTTTCCTCGAGAATCGCCCCGGCGAATGTTCCCCGATCGCTTTGCCCCGGGCCAGAGCTCATTAGCTGATTGCATCTTGTTGTGCCGGAAGGAAGACCGCATTCCCCCTGATATCTGAGCCCTCCATGACATGGCGCCATAGAAAATTCTGGGAGGTCACGGTTTTTCTTCCTCCTCCACAGCCAATGAGGAGAGACGGGCTCATGATCGGCCCGGCGATGGAACTGGTCTTCCTTAAGGGGAGAGATGTCATGGCTATGAAGGTGTGGTGGGTTATTTTGGACGCAGAACAGGATCGCGGAGAGCCTGGATGCTATGAATTCTGGGAACGGACTTTCCGGGTCTGGATCGAGCATCTGGGCCCTGGACGATTTGTAATTACTACTCAGGTGCTTTCTCCTCATGAATCCCCTTTCCCCATCCACTCTCTGGAACCCTTCATCCAGCGTTATCTGGATCAAATCCGCCGCGGTGAGGTCCGCCCGACTCGCTCGATCGTCTGGTTCTGAGACCGGTCTGTTCTCTCGCGATCCTGGAGATTAGAGAGGGAGGTAGGCGGTTCTCTCGCCCACCTCATAATCTCGTATTCTCTCGCTCTGGAGCTGTCGCCATCCTGAAGTTCAGGATCTGTTCTCCCCCCACCTGCAGCGCGAGGCAGCGTGGGGGAGAAAGTGGGGTGGAGAGATCGGTAACGAAGCTGCCCGCCTCCTCACACCTTTTCTCTCCTCTTCCCATTCCCATGGCCCCGAGAGCCGTGGGAAAGGAGAAGAGACTTCATCGACCCCCTGATAAGGGCTCGCTGGGTAACGAATGGGACTCACAGCGCGGGTTTGCGAATTCCTGAAGAGCTGCAAAGGAAGATCCGCGCTACGTGGTGAATGGAGACCATCGATCGCAGAAGGAGGTCGAAAATGGGGGGACTGAAGCCGGGCGAGGCGGTGATCAGCGTGCTTTCTTTTGAGGGGCCGGACCTCTATGCTCGGGCGGGAGGGCTGGCGGTTCGCGTGAGCCATTTAACAGAGACGCTGGCCCAGCGGGGATTTCGCACCCATCTCTTCTTCGTCGGCGCTCCCGACGCTCCGAGCCAGGAAGATCGATGGGATGGTCGTCTGATCCTTCACCGCTGGTGTCAATGGATCAGCCGCTATCATCCGATGGGGGTCTATGACGGTGAGGAGGGAAAGCGACAGGATTTCATCGCCACGGTTCCCCCTTATCTTTTGGAGCATGTGATCCGTCCAGCTCTGGAGGCGGGTCAGCTCCCTGTGATCCTGGCCGAGGAATGGCATACCGCAGAGGCCGTGATTCACCTCGACGAACTCCTCCGCGTCCGAGGATGGCGGGATCGCTGTGTGATCCTCTGGAACGCCAACAACACGATGTCCTTCCACCGGATCGATTGGGGCAGACTTCGTGAGGCCGCGCAGCTGACCACAGTCAGCCGTTATATGAAACACCTGATGTGGAACTGGGGAGTTAACCCCCTGGTGATCCCGAACGGAATCCCCTGCGCCTTGCTGGAACCCGTCCCCCCTGAGCAGATCGCCGCCCTTCGCCAGGCCCTGGGGGTAGATGAACGCACCGTCATGCTATTTAAAGTCGGCCGCTTCGACCCGGCCAAGCGATGGTTGCTGGCTGTTGAGGCGGCAGCCCAGCTGAAGGCGATGGGCTATCGGGTGGTCTTTCCACTGCGGGGTGGAGTGGAGCCCCATGGCCAGGAAGTGTTCGCCCATGCTCAGGCGCTGGGCCTGAGGGTGGCTCATCTGCTCGGTTCCCCTACATCCTGGGAGGGTCTGTTGCAGGTCCTCCACGAGGCACCCCCGGCGGATCTGTATTCCCTCGAATTCCCGTTGAGGCAGGAGTGGCTTCGCCCCTTTTATGCAGCGGCGGATGCGGTGCTGGCGAACAGCGGCCACGAGCCGTTCGGGCTCACCGGTCTGGAAGCCATGGCTGCAGGAGGTATCGTGTTCACCGGGGCCACCGGAGAGGAATACGCCCTGGATGGTCAGGGGGCGATCGTGCTCGACACAGACCGACCGGAGGAGATCGTCCTCCACTTGCTGGACCTCCGGGCGGAGCCCGGCCGGATGGAAGCTTGTCGGGCAGCCGCCCGACGGCGTGCGGCCGATTTCACCTGGCCTCGTGTTTTAGAGATCTTGCTGGAGAAGGTCAGTTTCATCGCCCGGACCAGCGGAGCTCTCCCGTGGCCGAAGCCGGTCTTCGGCCGCCCGGACGGACGGGTGCGGGATGTGGTGATTTACACCATCGTTCATCAGCCTCGCCGGCTTCGCTTGCCGGCTCAGCCACTCCCGCGAGGAGCTCCGGCGGCCCTTCTGGCCCAGGGTCTGTTCGATGAGGAGATGAACGCGCGTTATTTCCGGCGGGCCGCCCAGCGTTGTTACTATCCGACGATCGCTCGCTTCCAAGCGATGTTGGATGCGGGATTCCGTTTAGCGATCGGGTTCTCGCTGACGTTCCTGGAGCAGGCCAGGCGCTGGGATGAGGAGCTCCTGGACCGCTTTCGGGATCTGGTCCGCCACCCGAACGTGGAGCTGGTGGCGGCCGAACCCCGGCACAGCATGCTTCTCCTCTGGGATCTTCCCCGGTTTATCCAGCGGATGCAGTGGGCGGCCGATCAGCTGGAGCACCTGTTCGGCGTCCGTCCCCGCATCGCCGATACGACCGAGATGATGATGTCCCCTTCGATCTACCATGCCCTGGATCAAGCAGGTTTCGCTGCCGCCTTCCTGGATGGCCGGCCCTGGATCCTGGAGTGGCGCCAGCCGACTTATCTTTATCATCACGACGGCGGGCGGATGAAGTTGCTGGCCCGCCATTACCAGCTCAGTGATGATGTCGGCTATCGGTTCTCCAATCGAAGTTGGGAGGGGTGGCCGCTTCTGGCCGATCGGTATGCGGAATGGTTGGCGCAACATCTGGGGGATTTCATCGTCCTGGGGTGGGATTTCGAGACCTTCGGAGAACATCATTGGGAGGAAACCGGGATCTTCGCCTTTCTGGAGGCGCTGCCCGGCGAGGTCATGCACAGGGGGTTGAGCTTCCGGACCCCCAGTGAGATCGTCGCCCGCTATGGGGCTTGCAGTTACGAGTTGCCGCTGCCCGCTTTCCCCAGCACCTGGGCCGGCAGCGGCGGCCTGGAGTTCTTCCTGGGCAATGAGGTCCAGCAAGCCGTCTTCCGGCTGATGATGGAAGCCTATCATATGGCATGCCTGACCGGCGACCCGGAGCTCATCGAGCTCTCCCTTTATCTGGCCCAATCCGACAACCTGCATATGCTCCAGTGGTTGGGCGGTTTCGGGCCCGAAGCGGAGGTCTCTGCCTATTTCACTCCTGCCGAATGGTGGGCCATGGGGTGGGAGCGGATTGTCTGGGAGGTCCAGCAGGTTTATAAGAACTTCATCGCAGCTCTGGAGATCCGACCAGGGTAACCGCGCGGTCACTCTTCCTGTTACTGAGGGCTTTAAAGGCGGAGCGGGGCGCTGAAGGCGCCCGGCTCCGCTTCTAAAGAAATCCTTTTCGATCTGGGGGTTTTGGAGGGCGGGGCTGGGGCCTTTGGCCACCAGCCCCGCCCCTCTTTCTCCCTCTCCTCACAGCCCTCCGGGCCGCGGGGAGGGGCGAATGGTTGGGGGCGGACGGGGCTGCCTTTCGCGGCCTCAACCGCTCTTAACCTCCGTGGAATGGAAAGGAGATGGCGGGATC
>NZ_JANWXB010000127.1 GCF_025055495.1 Thermoflexus sp.
TCGACCATCCACCGGGGCGGATGTCCGATGGGGTCGGATGAAAGCCCGGCACCCAGGCGACCCACGAGACCCATGGCATCCCCAGGAAAGGAAGACCTGGCGGTGCGCCTGGCCGTTCCCGGCCCGGGATCCCCATCGGAAGCCCATACCCGCTGCCTGGAGCATACCCTTCGATGCCCGGTCCGCCTGGGGTCCATCCGGGGTAGGCCCCTTGCCCCCATGAGGCTCCATAAGGGCTTGGCCCACTCATCCGCCGGGTGGCCAGCCCTAGCCACGGCAGGGCGCCCATGATGCCCAGGGCAACCCCAGCGATCACGGCCAGCCCCCATCCCCCGAGATGGATCCCCACCCAGATCGCCCCGGTGATCCCGAAGGCGATCGCAGAGAGCATGAGCAAAAGAGCGAGCAGCGGATGTTTCATGGAAACCTCCCGCTCGAGGTTGGATGTCACGGGAAGGCCTGCTGGAGGATTCGACGGATCTCCTCCGGTGCGATGTATGCGGCCTGGAAGCGGGTGACCGTTCCTCCGACCACCGCCAGGAAATCTCCCTTCCCTTGTAAGCGTTCCGCGCCCGTCCCTCCGATCCCCGCCGCGACCCGCGCGTCCTCCGCCGAAACCACCCGCCCCACCAGGCGGGCCGGGAAGTTGGCGGTCAGCCGTCCGCCCAGCAAGGCCGCCGTCGGCTTCTGGGTGCACGCCAGCAGATGGATCCCAGCCTCCCGCCCCCGCTGGGCCAATCGGGTCAACTGCTCTCCCACTTCCCGCCCGCCCTGTTGCACCAGGTCCCCCAGCTCATCGATCACCAGCACCAAGCGGGGGGTGAAAATCCCTTCCCGCGAGCGCCGCTCCATGAGCTGAACGGCTTCCTCCAGACAGGCCGCCGCCTTCGGCATCTCCCCCGTTGCAAATCGCAGCACGTGGGGAAGACTCTGAAACGCCGCGAAGGCCGTCCCCTTGGGATCCACGATCATCAGCATCAACTGCCCGGGCCGCTGAGTGAGCACCAGGCTGGCCAGCATCGTCCGCGCCAGCGATGTCTTGCCCGACCCGGTGGTCCCGGCGATCAGGATGTGGGTGACCTGCGGGCTGGTCAGCCGGATCAATAAGGGCGCGCCGTCCGTGGCTAAGCCCAGGAGGGCGGTGTAAGCGGGGTAGCGAGGCAGCGCCTGGCGGACGCGCTCCATCAGGGGGAGGAAGCGCACCACCTGAGGATCCGGTCGGGGGATCTCTACCTGCACCACCGGCCCCTCTCGCTGGATCCGCACCCCGGGCACCCCCAGGGCCATAGCCAGATCCTCCGCCAGGCTCTTCAGGCGGGACCAGCGGACGCCGGGGGCAGGGACGACCTGGAAGAGGATGGCCGTAGGGGTGACCCGCCCCCCGGTCACCCGCCCGGGCGATCGATGTTGCCAGAGCACCTGCTCCACCAGATCCGCCTGGGCCTCCAGCCACCTCCGCTTCATCGGAACGCCTCCTTGCCTCCATGGCCTGCAAGAAGAGTGCTCCCCCCGTTCCCTCCAGGAACTGCGGACAGGGATCTTCGTTCGTGATCAGGCAATGATGCGCCCATTCTTTGTGGAAGTGATGGGCCCGTTCGCTTGACGGGCGCTTACGTGCCCTACTCCAAATGAGAGTCTTTGTTCGTAGTAGGGCACTTTGGTGCCCGTTCTTTTTTGGGAACGCTCCGACGCTCAGGACGGGCATTTCGATTTGTGCACGATGATGAGCGAGGGTTTTGGTTTGGACAGAGCACCCAAGGCCTCGCCTTGTTTTTGTGAACGCTGAACGGGCCCTTTGTGGGACACTGACGTTCCCTACTACGAGCGGATGGGCACTCATGGGCCCGACCACGAACAGGGAGCTTTATGTGCCTTCAGAGTTTTTATTTAACTTGCGCTGGTGTGCCCTACTTCTTTGACGGGCACTGACATGCCCTACTACAAACCAAGAGTTTTTGTTCGTAGTCAGGCATGTGAGCGCCCGTTCTTTTTGGGGACCGCTCAGGACGGGCCCTTCGCTTTAGGCACGATAACAGACGAGGGTTTTTCGTTGGGGGCAGGGCTCCTGAGGGCCTGCTCCCTTTTGCAAACGCTTAGTGAGCACTGATGGAGCCCAATCCAAACGAGGGCCCTTGTTAGTAGTCGTCGGGCACGTCAGTGCCCCTTCTTTCTGGGAATGCTCAGGACAGACGCTTCGCTTTCCACCGGTCAGTAGCGCGGCATGGCCAGGGGCTTGGGTGCCCGCTCCCCCGGCACGGGGCTATCCCTCTCGAATCATCACCTCCAGATCCCGCACGGGACCGAACCGGAAGGCCACACGTCCCTCCAGCGTCCACATCCGGCGATCCAAACGGATCGGTTGCAGGTCCGGATGGGCCGGCCGAAGCCAGTAGATCGCTTGATCTTTCCCGTCTTTCTGGCTCGTTCCCCCGGCCTTTTTCAGCGGTTCAATGACCAGCTCCTTCAACGTGATCTGGTTTCGACCGCGCAGCCGCATCACCACCAGGTCCCCGGAGCGGACCTCACTCCACGTCACCGGCTCGATCAGCACCACATCGAAAGGCCGAATCCCCAGGCCGATCATCGATTCCCCGCGGACCCAGAGGGCGAACCGGCACCGCCGGGGCACCCAGGCCGCCGGCAGGCGCAGGACCCCCAGATCCTGAGGGATCACTTCCCCCGCCTGATCCGGTGTGGAGGCGGGGACCACGCCCTTCAGCGGGATCGACACCGGAGGGGATGGGAGGGAAACGGGCCGCCAGGTTCGATGCTTCCCGGGCTCGCGGATGATCCGACCCTCCCGGACCAGCGAGAGCAGGTGATAGAGGGCATGGGAGCGGGAGGAAAACCCCATCTGCCGGCGGACCTCTTCCAAAGTGGGGCCATAGCCATGGGTCTCCCAGTAGGCCTCTAAATAGCTCAGCAATCGATCCCGGTCCGCCATCGCCGCCTCCGGATTAGAACAAATGTTCTAAATAGAAGCATACCGCCTTCGGGGGGATTTGTCAAGAGGGGGTGGATCTCCTGGGGCTTTATCTGCATCCATCTCCCGTTCAGGACGAGGCTTCCGGGTGGTGTTGCCTCTCTTTTACCCACAAGCGCCATGCGGCCCAATCCGCCTCGGTGTCCAGGTCGAAGGCGAGGGCTTCGTGCCCCAGGAGGCGGACCGGAAGGCCCCGGGCCTCGGCCTGGGCCCGGAACGCTTCTAGGCTCCCCGGACCGAAGCGGAAGGAGATGGCTTCCGGCGGGCGGATCAGCAGCGCATTGGTGCCCCGGGCGTGCCGGTCTGGGACCAGCACCAGGCCTTGATCGTGGAAGCCGGCCTGGAGCAGGGCCCGGATCGCCTCCGGGGTCAGGCGGGGGAGATCGATGGGGAGCACGCCGATGGCCTCGGCGCCCTGACGGACCGCATACCGGCGGGCAGCCGTCAGGGCGCGGTTCAGATCCTCCCACCTATCGAAATAGACATCCATTCCCATACTTCGGGCCAGGGCCAGCACCCGGAGGTCGGCGCTGATCACCAGGGGGTGAACTTCAGGCACCCGGGCGACCACCCGCAGGGTGCGCTGGGTCAGAAGCCACACCAGGCGGATCCGCGCCCGGCGCGGGAGCGCGGCCGCCAGACGGGATTTCGCCCGATCCAGTCGTTTCACCGGGATCAGGAACCAGATTCCCATGTTGGGCCTCCGCACAGGAGGCGATCAACGCTGGGTCGCCGGGAGGAAGAGCCGGAAGGGGAAGGGGGTAAAGCGCCACACGCCCGCGCGCGGTTCCCCACTCCATCCTCCCAGGATCCAGATCCCTCCATCCCCGGGCACGGCGGACAGGTTCCGCCATGTCCCAGTGATCGGGGTCTCGAAGGGCGTCCAGCGATCGGCCCCGGGCTGGTAGCGTTCGTTGAAGGCCAGCGGGATCCGCCATCCGCCCCCGATGGCAAAGAGGTAGCCATCCATCGCGGCTAGCGCCAGCCCGCCTCGTCCCACATTCAACGGTGGGCACGGCTCCCAGCGATCGACGGTGAACCGGTAGCGCTCGCAGGTCGCCAGCTCTCGCTGACCATCGTAGCCTCCCACCACATAGATCGCCTCATCCAGGGCCGCGGCGGCCGCAAAGGCCCGGGGAGTGGGCATCGGTGCGCGGGGCTCCCAACGGCCTCTCGCTGGATCCAGCATCCAGACCGCCCCCTGCAGGCGGCGGCCATCCCAGCCCCCGAAGAGGTAGAGCCGATCCATGGCGACGGCCAGGGCATACGCCGCCAGCGGCCCCGGCAGTGGGGGGCCTTCCAACCAGCGGTCCGCCTGGGGATCGTAAATTTCCAGCCGATCCACCGGTTGTCCCTGGGGGTTGACCCCGCCGGGCACATAGATCCGATCCCCTAAGGTCCCGGCGGCGGCCGCTGCCACCGGGTAGGGCTTGGGCGCTCCCCTTTCCCAGGTTTCTCTTCGAAGGTCGAAGCGCTCCACGCGATCGGTGATGCCCTCGGGGGCCTCCCCGCCGATGGCGATCAGCCAGTCCCGCCAGCGGGCCAGCGCGAAGCGCGCCCGAGGCGTGGGCATCTGGCTGATCAGCTTCCATCGGGATAACGCCTCGTTGCGCTCGATGCCCTGGCCCCGCTGATCTCCTTGGAAAACCCTGTCAGGGGCTTCCGGATGTGCGGGAGCAGGCCCCAGCGCCCAGGCGAGACCCAGGAGGATAGCAATCAGGAACAGGGCAGCATGCCCGCGCGGCAAGGCTGCGACAGGGGATCCCTCTGTGGGAAGCGTTGGAGCGATCGCCCGTGTCGGTTCCGGGGATTCTTCGGGTTCCGCCAGCGGTTCCCCGAGAGCGGGCGCTTCTTCTTCCTCCTCTGCCATGATCGGGGCGGAAGGCGTCAGCGCCACCAGCCCGAAGCGAACCGCGTACATCGCCGCCTCGGTGCGGGACTGGAGGTTGGTCTTGGAGAAGATGTTGCGGAGGTGGACCTTGACGGTGTTCTGGCTGATCCCCAGGCGGTAGGCGATCTCCTTGTTGGCCAGCCCCTGGGCCACCAGGCGGAGGATCTCCTGTTCCCGATCGGTAAGCCCCGCTTCCTCCGGCGGGATCCATTCCGTTCGATGCTCCGATTGCCACATCCGGGCTTCCCTCGCGGGATGTTCACCGGGCAAAGGTTGCGCCGTCTGCATTCCCTATAGGCGGAGACGAATGCCTTCGGTAGCTGGCTCTGCCTCTCAGCGAATTCGAGGGTGGAGCTATCTGATCTCGCCTCCCGGGTTCCCAACCGCGCAACTCATGATAACGGGCGGATTGGGCAGATGGGTTGCTCAAAGCAACCTGCCCCTTCAAAGCCCATGCCTCTCCGGTCGAGCACCATTCGGGATCGATGGAAATCCTCAAAGAGCTGAAGCGGGTTGTTGCAAGCTCTATTTTGAAGTAAACTATCCTGCGGCGGAAGAGGCCAGAATTCGATGGGAGTTGGCGGTTAGAAGCCTGCCGGGCAGGGTGGGATGGCCTTACTTCCCTTTTGAAGTCTCGAAGCACCGAAAGATCGATGGTGTGCCTCTCATCGCTAAGGCATTGAATTCTTGAGCATTTTCAGGGAGCCCATGAACCGGGCGCGGGACTGGTGGGTCCAGGCGCAGGCAGATCTTCGCCATGCTCGATACGCCCTAGAGGGCGGCCACTATGAGTGGGCGTGCTTCGCCGCCCATCAGGCCGCCGAGAAGGGGATCAAGGCCCTCTTTGAACACCGGGGGGCCAGGGTGACCGGTCATGCCCTCACCCGGATGCTCCAGGCCCTCCAAGACACAGGTCTGGAGGTGGATCCGAATCTCCTCGCTGCGGCTAAAATCCTGGACAAATTCTATGTCCCCACCCGATATCCGAACGGTCTGCCGGAGGGCGCTCCAACGGAGTTTTATACCCGTGAGGAAGCGGAACATGCACTCCGTTGTGCGGAGCAAGTCCTACGGTTCTGTGCAGGTTTTCTGGGTGGATGAAGAAGCTCTGACCCGTTTTCTGGAAGAGCTAACCGCCTGGTATTCTCGATTTCCAGAGGTCGAGGCGGTTGTCCTCTTTGGCTCTCTGGCGAAGGGTATGTTCTCCGTAGGGAGCGATGTCGATTTGCTTCTGATCCTGCGGGAAAGCCCCCTGGCCTTTCCTGATCGCATACCGGTTTATCTACCTGATCATGCCCCCGTCGATGTTCAGGTCTTCCCATATACGGTCAGTGAAATCCGCCAGGGACAGCCGTTCGCCTGCGAGGCTCTTTCGTATGGGAAAGTTCTCTGGCAGCGCCCGGGTTTTTCGGTGGAGGAATTAAAGGGAGCCTGTCCGTAGGAGAGCCACGCCGCTTATGAGACGACCGAAATCGTCGGTGGCTCCGCTCATCCCGGGAAGGATCCGGGATCTTAGTCCCCGGGGTCCTGGGGGGGCTGTAGATCCATCAGCCAGCCGGCGATCGCGGAGTAATCCGCTTCGGCCCAGCCGTGCTCCCGGGCGGCCAGGAAGGTTTGCTGGGCTGCGGCCGCCAGCGGCGTGGAGGCCCCCACCTGGCGACCGAACTCCAGGATCAGACTCAGGTCTTTCTCCATCAAGCGCAGGGCGAAGGAGGGCGTGAAATCCCCCTCGGCGATCTTCCCGCCCTTGTTCCGCAGCGACGGAGAGATCACCGCCAGATCCTGGAGGATCTCCCACAGCCGTTGTGGGGGGATCCCCGCGCGGGCACTTAGGGCGAAGGCCTCGCCCAGGGCCTGCATCGCCACGCCCAGGATGAGGTTGACGGCGAGCTTCACCGCGCATCCCATCCCGTTGTCGCCCACGTAGTGGATGTTCCGCCCCAGGATCCGCAGGAGATCCTCAACGGCCTCGAACGCTTCCCGCGGGCCTCCGACGAAGATGGTGAGGGTCCCTTCGGTGGCTGGCCCCACGCTGCCCGCGACCGGGGCATCGAGCATGCGTGCGCCTCGATGCGCGGCTTGCTCAGCCAAGCGTCGGGAGACGGCGGGAGCGATCGTGCTCATATCGACCACGATCAGGCCCGCGTGGGCGCTTTCGAGCACCCCATCGGGCCCAGCGATCACGGCCTCGCTGGCGGCGGAGTCGGCCAGCATCAGGAAGACCACCTCGCTGGCCTGGGCGACCGCCCGCGGGGAATCGGCCCAGGCGGCCCCTTCCGCGATCAGGGGTTCCGCCTTCGCCCGCGTGCGGTTATACACCGTGAGCCGGTGCCCGGCTCGCAACAGCC
Organism: Thermoflexus sp.; assembly: GCF_025055495.1. GTDB lineage: Bacteria > Chloroflexota > Anaerolineae > Thermoflexales > Thermoflexaceae > Thermoflexus. The sequence goes on from NZ_JANWXB010000127.1 coordinate 7,223, forward strand.
GCCGCGCCATCGGCGTCCCCATTCGTCCCAGCCCGATGAATCCTAATGCTCGCATCGCGCATTCCTCGCTGTCAATACGTGATGAGGGGGCGGACACGGGGCCCGCCCATACGGGCAGGCACAGGGGCCTGCCCCTCCGAACGATCCCCCCGTGCCCGCCTCGACTCCTGTCATTCCACCGGTGGCAGATCCGCGACCCACAGCGTGCCATCGGCGCGGAGGAAGAACAGCCGACGCCGTCCCTCATCCACGGCGGCGGCCACCACGTCCCTTAGCGCTTCCCCCCGAATCTGCCGGACGAAATCGCCCCGCAGGCCCACCTGGAGCAAGCGGTCCGGCTCCACGATGTAAAGCCACGGCCGAGGCGCCTGGGGATCCATCGTCAGGCCGATGGGCTGGCGCACCGGGCTCGGAAGCGCGGGGGCCGGTTGTTCCCGCAAGGGGAATCCCTCCTCCTCGTTTCCCGCTACAAACGCTCGCATCCGGCCATCTCGATACAGCACGTAGACATTCTGATACACCAGGAAATCCATCGCCTCCCCGAGATCCATGCGGGACGACGTAAAGTAAGGCTCAGGATTACCGGCGTAATCTTCCCCCGTGGGGCGCAGCCGCCAGATCTGGCCCTTCTCCCGATCCAGCACGTAAAGGTTCCCGCCGTAAAATCGCAACAGGCCATCGGGGAGCGGAGGGAGACGGCTGGACACCCAGCGGGGGCTCTGGTTTCGGCTTTCCGCTAACCCTTGAGCGTGAAGGACCATCAGGCCGCCTGCGGAGCGCCCGCCTTCTGCCCCCGCCCAGGTCAGATCCAGCAGCACGCCCACTGGACGACCCTGCAGGATCATGCCGCTCCATAGCAACTCCCGCATCGATTCGCTCAGCAGGGCCCGATGCACTTCGTCATACCCGATCCAGAGGACACAACCTCCGGGGCGCGGGGCCTCGCTGGAACATCGACCTTCCCGATCCAGCAGATAGAGCTCGTTGTCCCGCAGGATCAACCGTCGGAGGCGGCCGGGGGGAAGGCTGGCCAGGCGCGTAGGATGCAGCGGCTGGACCGCCTGATCCAGCCGGTCCAGCTCGCGTTGCGCCTGTTCCTGCAAGGCGGCTGCCTCCGGCAGCGCGGCATATTGTTGCGCGGTCCGCGCCAGATCGCGGGCGGCCTCCCAATGGCGGCGCGCCGCTCCCGGGGCCGGGGCCTGGGCGGCCTGCTCCGCCTCCGCTTGGGCCTGGGCCAGCAGACGGTGGGCGATCAGGACGTTCCGTTGATGGACGTAAACGCCGAAGGTGATCAGGGCGATGGCCCATGGAAGGATCAGCGCCAGGGTGCGCACCCATCCCGGCCCAGCCGGCAACGAAACGGTGGGCCATCCCCATCGGGGCATGCGGGGGAGAACCCATCGCGGCCTCGGAAGCCGGAGTCGGCCTGCCCACGAGGGTTTCCCGAACGGCTTGCGGGACGGTTTCGGAGGCGCCTGGGGGACAGGAACGGAAGGGGCCGGCTCCGGCGGGGGCGACGCCCGCAGAGGAAGGGCCGCCTGGGCGGGTTCGCGGGCCAGGATGAGGAAGGCCACTGGGTGGGGGACCGTGCGGGCCACCTGGACTTCCATCGCTTCCAGGATCAGGGGGAGATTCTGAATGCGGGTCAGGGCGGTCAGCGCCGCGGGATCCAGAAGCGGGCCGGTCTCCGCATCGGCCACGATCAGCCGGTCCTCGGGCCGTAATGAGACCATCCCGTAGTGCAGGGCGATGGCCCGCGCGGCGCCCAGCGCCGAAGGCGCCGCGCCTTCCGGCGCGATCACCTGAACCCCTTCCCGAGTCACGTGGGCGGCCCAGGTCGGCCCCGCCTGGATCAGGAAAACCGATTCTTCGCGCACCGCCAGCAGGGTGAGGCCAAGCTCCCAGCGCTCCCCCAGGGGGGCATGGCGGTTCTGCTCCAGAAGCCAGTGGTTGAAGGCGAGGAGGGTTTCCCGGAGGGCGGAGGTCAGGCTGCCCCGCTGGCGGTCGAAGGCGGACCGCAACAAGCGGGCCGCTTCTTCGGCCGGGAACGGCCCCGGATCGCCGCGAACCGTTAGGACCGCGTAAAGCGGCTCCGGCCGCCCGCGACCCCGAGGGGGCAGCTCCAGCACCAGCCCCGGCGTTCGCGACCCTCTATACCATCCTGAGTAGGCCGTGCGCATAGGCGCGCTTTCTGCATTCAGGGTCTGTTTGAGTCTGGGCGGATCGGTTGGGCTTCCTGAAGGGCCCCTTCCCCTGTTCGAGACTCCTTGAGCCCCACAGGGGGATTTTTATGGGAGGAGCCGCCTTCGGCAGCGCCTTCCACCACTTGCTGGGCCCGGTTGCGAGCAGGGGTTAGGGGGTAGCGAAGCCGCCCATTTCACCTTCTCACGCGTTTACGACTTTCCTCCCCACGCTGCTTCATAACCCGGGGAGGAAAGGTGAACTCTCTTCATCCATTCGAACGGTTCGTTCTCTGGTCCATGCGAATGCTGAACCTAAGCTGATCTGGCTCTGTCGCAAACTTGGGGTTGGGATAGCGAGGGGACTGCTCTGCTGCCCTTTTGCCATCCCAGCTTTCCCAGCTTTTCCCTTTCCCTATGCTGCCTTACAGCCTGGAGACAGGGACAGGCTCCGCATCTCAAGCGGGCATTGTGGAGATCGCAACCGCGCAAGCGGATTTTCTCATCGAAGCCATCGCGGAAGAGAAGGGATAAGCTCCTCTTTCACCCTCATCCCCCAGAGGAGCGCATCCTCCGGGCAACGCAGCGCCTCACATAAGGCCCGGAGGATTTCTTGAGCGCCATCCAGATCCCCTTCGAGGCCTCGCCGCCGGGCTTCCTGTAGCCGTCCCCAGAACCGTCGTCCTTCCGGATGTTCCGGTTCCCGCATGAAATCGGCGACGATCCCTTCCCGCACGGCCCGTCGCCAGTCCGGAAGCCATGCGTCCAGGAAGTAAGCGGAGGGATCATACTTTCGCTGGTAAGCCCGAAGCGCTTCATAGAAGGCGACCGTGAACTGCAGATCCCGGACCTGCCCGGGATCCAGCGGCGACGCCTGGAGGCGTTCCCGCCAGCGCGCTTCCATCCCCCGGATATCTTGATGATAGACAGCCTGGAGGGCCCGGTCAAGGACCTCCCGGTCCGATTCCCCCGGGCGGCGCTCCATCGCCTGAAGGAAAGCCCGGAAGCGGGACCATCCTCCCTGCCGGACCAATTCCTCAACGAAAGCGCCAGCTTCGAGGTAGCCGATCTCGTGAGGATGCGTATAGAAATCCTCCACCAGGCGTTCCAGGGGGATCCACCCGCCCAGGTAGAGGAGCGCGGCGGCCCGGAGCGTCAGCGGCTCCGGGCGATAGTGCCCTCCGGCGATGAAGACCGCCAGGCCTTCGTTGATGAAGGGCGGGAGATGGGTCAGACAATCCTCGCGTTCGAGCCACGCGCAGGTCATCCGATGGGTGAACTCATGGCGCAGGATCGTGGGAACATCCGCCAGCAGGCGATCCGACAGCGGATCGCTCAGGATCAGGCTATCCCCCACTGCGAACCCGCCGTGCCCGAGCAACCGGGGGATCCATACAATGTGCGTGGGAAGCCGTGCGGAAAGGCCCAGGCGGGCCCGGACCGCCGCCTCCGCCTCGTCCGCCCATGCCATCCGCTGGGAGAGGCCGGCCTCCGTCGCGGTGCCCGTCAGGTAATGATGGGCACAGCATCGGCTCTCGGCCTGGGCCCATTGGGCTTGTCGTTCCACCTCCGGAAGCTGCTCCCGGGGGCGCAGGGAGATCGTCCGGGTGATCCGATCGCCGGGCCAAAGGGTCTCCTCGCCGGGCTGCGCTACCACGATCAGGGAGAGCGGCCCGGCCGGCGAGGCCTCCCAGACCCAGGTCCAGGTGGTCGTGTGAAAAGCTCCAGGGGGCAGCTTGGGCAGGAGCCCTTCGGCCAGGATCTCCTCTCCACCGGGACTCACCCGACGGATCTCCACCCGGCCCTGAGCGATGGGAGTCGGGGCGGCGTTCCGAACCTGGACTTCGAAGCTCAGGTGGTCCCCTTCGTAGAGGGGGCCGTCCGGGTGAAGGCGAAACGCCTCGATCGCTAGCCCTCGCTTCGGCGCCGGGATCGAGATCGTAGGGGAAGGAAGAGGCGCGCGGAGGGTGGGGGTGGGCAGCCCCGCAGGAGTCGATTCCGGTTGTGGCCTTCCACTCCCCGGGAAGCGCGCCAGCGCGGCGAGCCAGAGGGCGATCAACACCCCGCCGATCACCGCCCACCGATGGGCTCGGGACATCGTCCGCTCCTTTCCCGCCCCGTTTCGTTAGACTTGTGCTTTGTCCATTTCATCTGGGAGTTTTCAGGGGTGGTGCGGGGGCCAAAGGCCTCCCTCACCACCCCTGAAAGATTTTTTCTACCCCCTCCCCCTGGCCCAGAGAGCCGTGAAGAGGGGGGAGAAAGGGGGGGTGGGCCATGGCCTTCCGGACGGACTTCGGTTCCTCAAATCCCCAGTTGATCACCGGGCAAAGCCCTTGTTGCGTGATTCCCAAGGAGGGGCTTTGGGGGCCGGGAGCAGGTCTATGATATGTTGAGATGTAGGGTCGAAGGCCCCGGCCCTGCGCCTTAGGGATATTCTTTCTTCCCTCCCTATACGGCCCTCGGAGCCACATGGGGAGGGAAGGGGCAACTGGTTTTCCTTTTCACTCAGGGAGGGCGCTGCAGCGCCGCTGTCTTTAAACGTGACGAAGGAGATCGGGTTGGGAAGCGGCAGCCTTTGGTCGCTATCCCCAAACCCGATCAGTGATTGGCCGAAATTTGACAGGCCCAGGCGGCGCTCCTATGATTAATGCAAAATGCGGATGGAGCAGAGCGAAAACATGCAAAGCTCGTTGATGCGCGTCCATTGCATCTGTCCTGGGCGGGGGCGTTAGCGCCACCCGCCCGGGATGAGGGCCAGACCCCGGCCCTTCTTCCTGCCCGACCGAAGGACCAACCGATCGGTGGGTGGCCAACGCCCCCGCGCCCGATGGGGTGCTGAGGCAGCTGGCCGTTCTCTCTGCCCGCCGTCTGTTGGTCCTTTTTATTTTAAAGGCTCTGGTGCTCGGATCGGTTCACAGCCCAAGGGCGGCGGCGGAAAAAATCACGTGGAGATGTGGGCGGGCCTTCCGCTCACACCCTCAAACTCCCAAAACAAAACGAGATCATGCCCTTATGAAAGGCGGATTCGTTCCAGAGGCCTCGAGCCTCCGGAACGAATCCGCTCCTATCCCTAACGAAAAGAGGAGCGGTCATGTTGAAGACCATCCCGAGGGCGCGGGCGAAGGTGGCGAAGGATGTGTTCGAGCTCATCGGCAACACGCCCCTGCTCCGGTTTCGAAAGCTCGTCGCTCCGTTCGCCCCGGTGGAGATCTACGCGAAAGCCGAGTGGTATAACCCGGGCGGATCGGTGAAGGATCGCCCGGCCCGGGAGATCATCCTGACGGCGGAACGGGAGGGTCGGCTGCACCCGGGCAAGATCATTCTGGATGCGACTTCGGGGAACATGGGGATCGCCTACGCCATGCTGGGGGCAGCCCGGGGCTATCGGGTAACGCTGTGCATCCCGGCCAACGCCAGCCCGGAGCGGTTGCGGATCCTGCGGGCTTACGGCGCCGAGCTGATCCTCACGGATCCGCTGGAGGGGACCGATGGGGCCATCTTAGAGGCTCGCCGCCGGTATGAGGCCGATCCCAAGCGCTACTTCTATGCGGATCAATACAACAACCCGGCTAACTGGAAAGCTCACTACCGGACCACCGGGCCGGAGATCTGGGAGCAGACCGAGGGCCGGATCACTCACTTCGTCGCCGGCCTGGGGACGAGCGGGACGATGATGGGGGTCGGCCGTTATCTGAAGGAGCGAAATCCGGCGATCCGCCTCATCGGAGTGCAACCGGATGGGCCTTTCCATGGCCTGGAGGGCCTCAAGCACATGGAGACGGCCATCCAGCCCGGGATCTATGATCCGGGCCTGCTGGATGAGATCCTCACGATCTCCACGGAGGAGGCCTATGCGGCGGCTCGGCGCCTGGCTCGGGAGGAGGGCGTCTTCGTGGGGATCTCATCGGGCGCGGCGATGGCGGCCGCCCTCAAGGTCGCTGCCCGCCTGCGGGAAGGCATGGTGGTGACTATCTTCCCGGATGCGGGATACAAGTATTTAAGCGAGAACTTCTGGTTTGAGGAAGATCGATGAGTCATCGGCCTCTTCACTGAGGCTTTCGTGGGCAGGTGATGCCCCCTCCAATGACCTTGCCTGCCCACACAATCAATAGGCGCTATGGGCAACTTCCGGGCTTTTAGGGCTGGAGCGCCGTCTTCGGCGGCGCCTCAGCCCGAAAAGGTTTTTTCTCCCTCCCTCCTTCCCAGGGCCCGCAGGCCCTTTCTTCCGGAGGTTCTGGGCTGGTGCACCGCCCTCAGCAGTGCACCAGCCCCCTGAAAATGCGCTTTTCCTTTCCCCACAACCCAAAGGGCTGCAAGGGAAGTAAAGGAGGAGAGGGATCCTTATAAAGACATCTTCCGGGTATCCGCTCAGAGTGTTGCATCCGGCATCATTCATCTGAGGGAGGAGAGATTTCGCGGATGATCTTGCGATTGCGTCAGGCCCATCAAGCCCAGATCCAAGCCCATGTGGAAACCGGCTACCCGGCCGAGGCGTGCGGGATCTTCCTGGGCCGCGAGGCCGAAGGGATCAAGATCGTGGAACAGCTCCGGCTGGTGGATAACCGTTGGGCGGATCCTGCGGAGCAAACCCATCGCTTCCTGATCCCTCCGGAGGAGGTCCTGGCGGCCGAACGGGAGGCTGCCGCCGCTGGCCTGGAGATCCTTGGTTTCTTCCATTCTCATCCGGATCACCCGGCCCGGCCCTCGAATTTCGACCGGGAACACGCATGGCCATGGTATGCCTATCTCATCGTCTCGGTCGAGAACGGCCAGGCGACCGACTGGCGCGTGTGGGAACTGACGGAGGATCGATCGGCGTTTGTGGAGCGAAGGCTGGAGATCGTGCCCTGAACCGGTGAACACCGGGGATATCCGGCGGGGCGCGCCCCGCCGGATATCCCCTTTTCCTGCATTTGAAATCCAGTATGGAGGTGAAACCGATGGCGGTTCAGATCCTGATCCCAACCCCCCTGCGGGTCTACACCAAAGGGGAGAAGGTGATCACGGTGGAGGCAGGGACCGTGGGGGAGGCCCTGCGGGCGCTGACGGAACGCTTTCCGGAGCTCCGGCGGCATCTGTTCAACGAGGAGGGCCGTCTGCGCTCGTTTGTGAACCTCTACCTGGGCGATGAGGACGTCCGCTATCTTCAAGGGGAGGAAACCCGGATTGCGGATGGGCAGACGTTGAGCATCGTGCCCTCGATTGCGGGAGGCGGGCGATGGGCGAGCGGAAGGTCGATCACACAGCGTTGAGGTTCAATCAGGCGTCTATCATCACGCTGAGCGTGCTGGGCTGGGTGTTGAACCAGCCAGCGCTGGTGGCCTTTGTGGCCCTGGTGATGCTGGTGGGGACGGCCGTGCCGGCGGCGGCCCTGTTCCAGCAGATTTATTTTCGAGTTCTCCGGCCGCGCGGCTGGTTGCGGCCCCGGGTGCTGACCGATAACCCGGAGCCCCACCGCTTCGCTCAGGGGCTGGGCGGGACAGTCCTGGCGCTGGGGGTGATCCTCCTTTTCCTGGGTTACGCCGCCATTGGCTGGGCGCTGACCTGGGCCGTGATCGTCCTGGCTGCCCTGAACCTCTTCTTCGGCTTCTGCGCCGGCTGCTTCGTGTATTACCAGCTGAACCGCCTGGGCGTTCCCGGCTTCACAGCGCGTCCCATCGAGCGTCGAGAGGTGGAAGGATGATCGAGCGCCTTCTCCTCGCCGTGGGGATCCTGTTGGCCCTCTGGATCGGATGGTGCCTGATCGCCTGCGCCCAGCGTCGGCTGGCGCGGCCGCGGGCGACCGACGTGGAAGGCCCGCTCACACTGCTCTATTTCCACACGCCGACCTGCGGGCCATGTCGGCTGATCCAGACGCCGATCCTGGAGGCCATGGCAGCGGAGTGGAAGGAGAAGGTGAACGTGCGGCCGGTGGACGTGACGGCGGACCCCGAGGCCGCGGCGCGTTACCGGGTGTGGACGGTGCCGACTACGATGTGGGTGGACGCCTCCGGGATCGTGCGGGCGGTGAACAATGGGGTGGTTTCGGCGGAGGACCTCCGCCGACAGTGGCGCCAGCTCCAGCATGGAGGATGATGGCCCGGAGATCCGCCAGGCCTCCGACATCCGTTTCCCCCACTGTCCAAAGGACCGTAGGGCAGGAAAGGAGAAAGGGCCCCCGAGACTTCTTCGACGAGGGCGCCCCGTGGAGATCTTCCGAAGTTCACCGCACGGGTTAGCCCGGGCCGTCCGGATGGCAACCGGGCCCAGGATTTTTCAGTGCGGAGAGGCCGGCTGAAGATGGGGCCTCCAGCCCTCTAAACCTCATCGAGGGAGCTTTTGAAGGCAAGCGGGGATTTGGAACTTCATCTGGGAGGTTAGGATGTTGAACTGGAATGAAGTCGTCCTGACGCATGAGGAAATCCGCCGATACAGCCGGCACCTGCTGATGCCGGAGGTCGGCCTGGCCGGCCAGAAGAAGCTCAAGGCCGCCAGCGTCCTGATCATCGGCGCGGGCGGATTGGGCTCCCCGGCGGCCCTTTACTTGGCCGCCGCGGGCGTTGGCCGGATCGGACTGACGGATTTCGATGTGGTGGACGAAAGCAACTTGCAACGCCAGATCCTGCATGGCACGTCTTGGGTGGGGAAGCCGAAGCTGGCCTCCGCGAGGGCCCGCCTGCTGGATCTGAACCCGGACATCGTGGTGGAGACCCATGAGACGGTGTTGACCAGCGCCAACGCCCTGGAGATCCTCAAAGATTACGACATCATCATCGACGGGACGGATAACTTTCCTACCCGTTATCTAGTCAATGATGCCTGTGTTTTCCTGGGAAAGCCCCTGGTCTACGGCAGCATCTTCCGGTTTGAGGGCCAGGCCACCGTCTTCGACGCGCGGGTCGGGCCGTGCTATCGTTGCCTCTATCCAGAGCCCCCGCCGCCCGGCCTGGTGCCCTCATGCGCCGAGGGCGGGGTCTTCGGCGTGTTGCCCGGGGTGATCGGCGCCATCCAGGCTACCGAGGCCATCAAGCTGATCATCGGTCAGGGCGAGCCGCTGATCGGGCGGCTGCTGCTCTACGACGCCCTGAGCATGCGCTTTCGCGAGCTCAAGCTGCGCAAGAACCCGGCCTGCCCGGTCTGCGGCGAAAACCCGACCATCCGCGAGCTGATCGATTATGAGGCCTTCTGCGGCGTCCCCATCTACGAGCATGAAGTGCGGACGGAGTTCGACATCACGCCGCAGGAGCTGAAGGCTACGGTGGAGCGGGACGGTCGACAGATTGTGCTTCTGGATGTGCGGGAGCCCCATGAGTGGGAGATCTGCCATCTGGAGGGGGCGCTGCTGATTCCGCTGCGGGAGCTGCCGGAGCGGCTCCACCAGCTGGACCCCACGCGGGAGTATGTGGTGTATTGCAAGACTGGGGCGCGCAGCGCCCAGGCGACCCGCATCATGCAGGCGGCAGGCCTGCGGGTGCGCAACTTGCGCGGGGGCATCAATGCCTGGTCGCGGGAAGTTGACCCCAGCGTGCCGTTGTATTAAAATAGTGGGCAATTACCACACGGGGATAGGGGCATGCCCTTCCCCCGCTGATAGAGAGGCGCGCACCCCCTAAGGGCTGGGGGCCCGGCGAGGATAGCCGGGCCCCCAGCTGTTGAAAGAGCCCCTCGGACCCCGTTTTCCCCTACGGAAGGCCTGGACAGGGAAAGGGCCCTCCCGTTTGGGGAATTCCAAGCGGAAAATGTCCCGAACCCCCCAGCACCCATCCCCTCTCATCCCAAGCTGTTCTTAGCGTTCCTCCTCCAGGATCTCGATGGCGTGGGTGATCTCCGCCACGCCGCGCACGGTAGCGCTCACGGAACAGTATTTCTCCTCCGAGAGCCGGATCGCATCCTCGACCGCTTTTGGAGAGAGCCCACGCCCGCGCACCCGATAGATCAAGCGGATACGTCGGAAAGCCCATGGGGGATCCGGATCCTGTTCCCCTTGCACCCGGACCTCGAGGCCGGTCACTCTCTGCCGTTTCTTCTCTAGGATGTCCAGCACGTCGAAGGCCGAGCATGCCCCGAGGGCGATCAACAGGAGCTCGGCCGGCTTCATGCCGACCCCATCCTCGGGCCCGGTGCCGGAGATGACCACACTGTGCCGGGTGCTGTCGATGCCCACGAATTGACGCTTCTCCAGCCACTTGATCTGAACCTCGGCCATGCGGGTCTTCCTCCGTTGTGTTGGCTTAAGGGCTTTGGAGCAGGAGCCCCGCCGAAGGTGGCGTTCCTGGTTCCCCTCTCCTATGGCGTGATTGGCGAAAGTCGAGGTAGAGAACGGCGAAGCGCCCACCCCCCTACCTCACAACCGGTTGCGCTGCGATGTGCGGTCGGAGGTTTCAGGATGGGAAAGGAAGACGTTCCGAGCGCGCAAGAGGGTTCTCCAGGATCGGCTCCAGCGCTCGCCGGAACGCATCCCATTCCGCGGAGATGGTGATCGGCGGGGAGAGCGTTCGCAACGCGATCTCCGGGTCCTTCAGACCGTGACCGGTGAGCACGGCGACGATCGTCCCTTCAGACGATGGGATCAGGCCCTGGGCCAGCGCCCGGCGCAATCCAGCAATCGAGGCCGCCGAGGCTGGCTCCACGAAGAGCCCTTCCAGCGCCGCGAGCATCCGCCACGCTTCCAGGATCTCCGCGTCGGAGACCGCCAGGAGCCGTCCGCCGGACTCCCGAACGGCTTGAAGGGCCTCCGGCCCCCGCGCCGGGCGACCGATCCGGATGGCTGTGGCGATGGTCTCCGGGTGGTCCACCGGGTGGCCAAGCACCAGCGGGGCCGCCCCTTCCGCCTGAACCCCCAACAGGTGGGGGAGTCCGTCGATCCGGCCTGCCTGATGATAGGCTCGGAAGCCTTTCCAGTAAGCGGTGATATTCCCGGCGTTCCCCACCGGGATACACAGCCAGTCCGGCGCGCGCCGGAGCTGATCGCAGATCTCGAAGGCGGCGGTCTGCTGGCCCTCCAGCCGGTAGGGATTGAGGGAGTTCACCAGCGCGATGGGGTAGACTTCCACCGCCCGGCGCACCAGCGCCAGCGCCTCGTCGAAGTTGCCTTCGACGGCCAGCACCGTGGCCCCGTAGGCCATGGCGGCGGCGAGCTTCCCCAGGGCGATCTTCCCGGCGGGGATCAGCACGAGGGCTTGCAGGCCGGCGCGGGCGGCGTAGGCGGCCGCTGAGGCCGCTGTGTTCCCGGTGCTGGCGCAGATCACGGCCTGCGCTCCCTCTGCCACCGCCTGGGTGATCGCCGCCGTCATCCCTCGATCTTTGAAGGAACCGGTCGGGTTAAGGCCCTCGTATTTCAAATATAGGGAGCCGTGGAAACCGATGGCTTGAGCCAGACGAGGGGCCGGCAGTAAGGGGGTGTTGCCCTCATACAGGGTGACGGGATCGATGGGGGCGATCTGAAGGAAGGGGCGATAGGCATGGATCACCCCACGCCATATGGAGCCGTCCGCCATGGTCGTTCCTCCGGATTCGCGGGTTGGCCTTGGGGGAAGCACAGGCCGCGCCTGCGGGGGGATCGGACGAACCCGGGCACCCCGTTCCGCTTTCGGCTCGCCTGTGGGATTACATAATTTGGAGCCTATCCGAAGAACCCTCCCCTCTCGGATAGGTTCCTATCCCGCCGTGGGCAACATCTTTCGTTCTCCCGGAAATTTGGAGGCTGGGGCATTGCTGGAAAGCGGCGCCCCAGCTTCCAAAAGCGCCCATTCTCCCTCCTCCCCACGGCTCTTTAGGCTGCCGGGAGGGCCCGGGGGTCTCCCGGAGCGATGGCTTCTCCCCGATGATCTGGGAGGGAGCCGAACGTTGCACACGGCGTATTTATTGTGGTTGGGATTGCGCGGTGCTGTCAAAGTGGATCGGACATGGCTTCCGGGGCTCAGGCGAGGGGGGCGAGGGAATCGGAGGTGGCGCTTGCCGGCTGTAGGGAGAGGCCATGGGCTTCCGCCCGGAAGATGGCTGACTCGCGGAGATTCAGACCTCGCGCGAGCCGAACGGCCAGCAAAAGGAGCATGGCCTCCGCGGCGAAGACGATCCCATATGATGCCAAGATGTCTCCTCCGGTGAGGGCGCGCATGAGATCCACCACGGCACCACCCATCAAGCTGCCGATGGCCTGCCCCAGCTCATGGGCCAGTCCCCACAAGCCCAGCAGCAGGCCGGCGCGGGCGGGGGTGGTAAACTCGATGGCCGCCGTCAGCATGCTGGCTGCCGACAGCCCGGTGCTCACCCCCAGGGCGAACACCAAGATCACAAACAGGATCGGGCTCTTCAATAGGCCGGCCAGGATCAGCCCGAAGAAGACCGCCGCGCCGGTCAGCACCCCGATCCGCAGAACCCGGTGATAACCCAGGCGTCGGATGAGGACCATCCCGGCCAGCATCATGGCCAGCACGGCGCCGCTCCCCCAGAAGGCGATCAGGCGTGCGGTCTGCCCCACGCTCATCCCGAGGGCCAGGGCACCGTAAGGCTCCAGCAGCACATCCTGGGTCAGCGTCCCGATGACGACCAGCATAACGACCGTGAAGAACCGCCGCACCTGAGGGTCGGGCAGGATGAGGGTCTGGATGGCATCGGCGAATGAAAGGGAGCGGGCTTTCTCGCTAGCCTCCCGCAGCGCCGCCTCACGAGGTTCTTGCCGGAGGGATCCGAAGGTCGAAGCGAGGAAGACAATGGCCATCGCGGTCAGCACGATCAGCGTCATCCGCTCGGGGCTGAAGGGATCCAGCAGGCGGCCCAGGAGGAGCGATCCGCCGATGATGCCGCCGAACATCGCGATCTTGGAGAGGGTGACAGCCCGGGGCCGCTGATCACCTTTGAACTTGTCGGCCAGCAGGGCTTCAAAGGTGTTGCTGGCGAGGTTTTTCCCGAGGCCGTAGGCGGCGAACAGCAAGACCGTGAGCGCCACCATCGGTAGGCTAAGGGGGGGGAGATGGAACAGGGCCAGCGTGGTGGCGCTCACGGCTCCCGCGATCAGGGCCGCCCCCAACACGATATACGGCTCACGCCGCAGCCCCCTCAGCGGGTGGGCGTCCGACATATATCCAAGCCAGACCCGCAGCGGTGACATCAAGAGGGGGATGGCGAAGAGCATGCCAACGAAGGAGGCGGGCAGGCCCGTCTCCACGATCATGACCCGGTTCAGGGTGCCGCCGACTAGGGCGCTGGTCAACCCCAGGCTGACGGGAAAGCCCGCCAGGCGGAGATAGCGTAGCATCCCCATAGGCTTTGTCTCCTTGCGGGGCGGCATCAGGCTGGTCCCCGGATCCCTGGGGCGAGGGCGGGCCGTTCCCGGGTGGAGACCAGGAAGCCGGCGAAAAGAAGCAGGCCGCCCAGCAGCTGGCCCCAATACTTGAGGTCCGGGTTGCCCAGGAGGATGAGCGTGCCCCCGAGAGCAGGCAACAGGCCGCCGACGGCGATCAGGGCCACGCCGACAATCCGATGAGCTGGCGCCTGTCGACGTTGCAGCAGGAAGACCGAGTAGAGGGCCCCGCCTACCAGCATGACGGTTCCGGCCGTGTTCAGCAGAATGGCCAGGGCCGATCGCAGCGCTCGGGCTGCCCCGGCGGTGGCGAAGATCTGCTGGAACTGCCCGGACAGATCCACGCCGGGCCGATAGGCGCTCGGGTTGAGGGGGGATCCAAACACCACCAGCAATCCAACCGCGCTCAGGGCGAGGATCGCCCAGAAGCTGATCCAGGCGGCCTTCCCCCGGCGCGCCAGCAGGAACACCGTGCCCTGGCCCAGCCAGGGCGCGACCACCATGGCCCCCAACCAGTACCACAGCTTGAAAAGAAATCCGTCAAATTGGACCGAGAGAATCGCCTGAGCGAGGGTGCCTATACTGTAAGACAAGAGGCCGATTCCCCATGCCAGAAGGTGCCATTGGCGTTGATTGACATAGCGCCGCAGCACCGCAACAGCGAAAGCACCGGTGGTCGCGAAGGTCAGCAGCGAGATCCAGAAGATCGATGGCATATCAGATCTCTCCTCAGTGATCTAAGATAACGACCCGCCCTGGGGCGAATGCAATCGCAGGAAAGGAGTGGGGATCATCGCCTTCTGATCTGGCTTCGGCTCGCCAAGTCCCCGATTCATAACTGGGCAAAACACGAACGGGCCCGGACGAGGACTCCCGTCGCTCGCTATCTGGATGGAAACCGGGGATCCGTCGGCGCTTCCCTCCTTCTGTAAATCTCAGCGAAAATTGAAAATCTCCATTAATTTTACTAAGAAATCTGATGGCGTCAAGGGGAAAGGCGGCCTGAGCCGGAGGGCTTTCCCTTCAGCCAAGCGGTCCGGCTCGCCGCTCCCGGCTGGTCTTAAAAGGCATCCTGCAGGGTGATCATGGGGGAGACACCGAGTTGACCAGCCCAGGGGAAGCCTTGTTAGGGGGATGGGGGCGGATGAGGCCGTCGAAGGCGGCCCCACCCGCCCCCAAAATATTCAACGCCATGTGCGGCTTTCAAAACTCTCCTGGGGTTTTGGGGTTGGG
>NZ_JANWXB010000142.1 GCF_025055495.1 Thermoflexus sp.
CAAATCTCCTTTACTGGCTGGGACCGGATCGCATCCTCTTCGGCAGCGATTACGCCCTCTGGTCGCCGCGCTGGATCATCGAACGGTTCATCGCTTTCGAGCTACCCCCCGACATCCGGGATGAGTTCGGCGTCGATCTAACGCTCGAGACCAAGCGCAAGATCCTCGGGGAGAACGCGGCGCGGCTTTACGGCATTGATATCGCCGCCCAGCGGGAAAAGCTGCGGCGCGATCCCATCGGCCAGCGGTTGGCTGCCATGGCGGCGTGAGCGTTGAAGCGTTCGTGCGACCTTGGGCGCCTTCGGCGCTGGGCGAACAGGGTTTTTCCTCCCCCTCCTTCCCCTCCTTACCGCCCTTCGGGCGATGGGGAGGGGGAAGAAGGGGGGCAGCCTCCTCATCATTGATGAGCCGAACCGTCTCGCCGGGCTGCTGGCGGAGCAGGAAATCGGAAACGCACGTAAGGCTCTCTGACCGTCCAGGGGCCTGGGGTCGTAAGGGGCCAGGGAGCAGCCGGGGGGCCACGACCCGCAACGGCTGCTCCGCCCTTTATTTCAGAATTCCTCCTCACCCCTGATTTCAGCTTTTACCTTACAGGAGGTCCCCATGAAGGCGGCTCGGCTTTACGAATACGATCCCCATCTGAAGGTCCAGCTCCGGATCGAGGATGTGCCGGAGCCCCGCATCACTGCCCCGAACGAAGTGATCGTTCGCGTGGGGGCGGCTGGCCTCTGCCGGACGGATCTTCACATCATCGAGGGGGTGTGGCGCAGCATCCTGGATCCGGATGGGAAGCTGCTCCCCTACATCCCTGGCCATGAGAACGCCGGCTGGGTGGAGGAGGTGGGGAGCGCGGTGACTTCGGTGAAGCCGGGGGATGCGGTGATCTGCCATCCCTTGCGGACCTGTGGGGTGTGCCTGGCCTGCCGCCAGGGGGAGGACATGTATTGCGAGCGCGGTGTCTTCCCCGGCCTGAACGCCGATGGAGGATTTGCGGAGTATCTGCTTACCAACGAGCGGGCCCTGGTCAAACTGCCGGAGGGGGTGGTCCCGGCGGATGTGGCCCCGCTGGCCGATGCCGGGCTGACGGCCTATCGGGCGGCCAAGCGGGCGGCGAAGTTGCTTCCCCCGGGCACCTTCTGCGTGATCATCGGCGTTGGGGGCCTGGGTCACATCGCCCTTCAGGTCCTTCGCGCCCTCTCCAGCGCCCGCATCATAGCGGTGGATATCTCCGAAGCGGCCCGGCAGCTGGCCCGGGACCTGGGAGCGGATGAGGTCCTGGCGGGCGGGCCGGACCTGGTGGCTGAGGTCCGCGAGCGAACGAAAGGCGGCGCCCACGTGGTCCTCGATTTCGTCGGCGAGGCGGGGGTGGAGCAGCAGGGGTGGCAGATGCTCCGCCGCGGCGGAACTCACATCATCATCGGCTACGGCGGGAAGTTGGAGGTCCCCACCGTACAGATGATTTTCGGCGAGATGACGCTTACGGGGAGTCTGGTGGGGAATTACATGGAGCTGGTGGAGCTGATGGACCTCAATGCGCGGGGGCTGGTGAAGGTGTACGCACAGCGATATCGCTTGGATCAGATCAACCAGGCCATCGACGACTTTAAGAACCGCCGCTACATTGGCCGCGCGGTGATCCTTCTCTGACCGGGCTCTGGACAGAGGGACGGCGGGATGTTTGGAGGGGATCCGCCCATTGGGTAGAGCGACCTCTCCCCCTTTCCTTCTCCCCGCGGCCCTCGAAGCCGCGGGGAGGAGGAAAGGGGGGATTGGGGGCGGCGAAGGCGCCTGCGTTGCTTGAAAAAACTTGAGAGGCTCCATCGAAAGGAGGTCCTCATGTTCCCTGCGTCGTTCGAATACGTGGCCCCATCGACGCTGGATCAGGCGGTCCGCCTCCTTCAGCAGTATGGTCCGGACGCCCGCCTTCTGGCCGGGGGTCAGAGCTTGATCCCCATGATGCGCTTCCGTTTGGCCAACCCCAGGGTCCTCATCGACCTCAATCGCCTCCCCGGTCTGGACTTCCTGGAAGAGGACGGGGGAATGCTACGTATCGGTGCGATGGTGCGCCATCGCACCATGGAGCGCGCCTCGCTGATCCAGCGGCGTTACCCGCTGCTGGCGGACACGGCGCGTGTGGTTGCAGATCCCATCGTGCGTAATCGGGGCACGGTAGGGGGAGCCGTCGCCCATGCGGATCCCGCTGGGGATTGGGGGGCGGCCCTTCTGGCGGCGAAGGCGGAGGTGGTGATCGCCGGACCGAAGGGCCGGCGGATCGGCCGGCGCACGATACCCCTGGCCGAGTTCTTCACGGGCCCCTTCATGACGGCGCTGGAGCCCGGCGAGATCGTGACGGAGATCCGGGTGCCCACCCCTGGGCCGCGGGAGGCAGGGGCATATCTCAAGATCGAGCGCAAGGTGGGCGACTTCGCCGTGGTCGCGGTGGGGGTCCAGATCGCCCTGGATGCGGATGGGGTGTGCCGGAAGGCCGGCATTGGGCTGTGCGCTGTCGGGTCCACCTCTCTGCGGGCCCAGGAAGCGGAGGAGTGGTTGATCGGCAAGCGTCTGGACGAAAGCGTAATCGCCCGGGCAGGGGAACTGGCGGCTGCGGCCGCCCAGCCCACCAGCGACACCCGCGGGCCCGCTGAATACAAGCGGGATGTGGTGCGCGTCCTGACCATTCGAGCCCTCCGGAAAGCCCTAGAACGCATCCCCATGGTCGGATGAGAACAGTTCTTCCCTCCCCTTCGTAAGGCAGTGTGAGAAGGGAACCTTTCATACCCCGGGTCCTTCGGTCCCGCAGAGAGGATTTGTCTCTAGGAAACTCCGGGGAAGGAGGAAACGATGCCGGCGCGTAAAGGCAAGCGAACAACTGGAGCTCCACGTCAGGCGGCTCCCCGTAAGGCGGCCGCGGCCGTCCAGCCTGCAGCCCGCCATCGGATCCGCGTGACCGTGAATGGGCGCCCCTGTGAGGCGGAAGTGGAGGCCCGCACCCTCCTGGTGTATTTCCTTCGGGACGTGCTGGGGCTCACGGGAACCCATGTGGGATGTGACACGACCAGCTGCGGGGCATGCACAGTCCTCCTGAATGGAGAGGCGGTCAAGAGCTGCACGATGTTCGCTGTCCAGGCCGACGGAGCGGAGATTTTGACCGTGGAAGGCTTGGCGAAAGATGGGGAGCTGCATCCCCTGCAGAAAGCGTTCTGGGAGGACCACGGCCTTCAGTGCGGCTTCTGCACGCCCGGCATGCTGATGACGGCCTACGCGTTCCTCAAGGAGAACCCTCATCCCAGCGAAGAGGAAATCCGCATCGCCATCTCCGGCAACCTGTGCCGATGCACCGGATATATGAACATCGTGAAAGCCATCCAGCACGCCGCCCAGGAAATGGCCGCTCGTTGAATGAGATCCTGGTCT
>NZ_JANWXB010000150.1 GCF_025055495.1 Thermoflexus sp.
GAAGGCGGCCCCACCGGCCCCAAATATTCAACGTTCCCCCAAACCTCCCCCAAGGAGGCCGTTATGAACATCCAGGATGTGCGCACCGTTGGGGTGGTCGGTTGCGGCCTGATGGGATCCGGGATCGCCGAGGTATGTGCCCGCGCGGGCTTCCATGTCATCGTCCGGGAGGTGAACGAAGAGCTCCTCCGGAAAGGGCTGGACCGCATCCGGGCCTCCATGGCGAAAGCGGTGGAGCGGGGGAAGCTGAGCGCTTCCGATATGGAAGCGGCATGGGGCCGCATCCGGGGCACGCTGGATATGGCGGACTTCGCGGTCTGTGATCTGGCCATCGAGGCGGTGATCGAAGAGATGAACACCAAGAAGGGGGTCTTCGCGGAGCTCGATCGCATCTGCTCGCCCCGCGCGATCCTGGCCAGCAACACTTCTTCCCTTTCCATCACCGAGCTGGGAAGTGTGACCCGGCGTCCGGAGAAGGTGATCGGTCTCCATTTCTTTAATCCGGTTCCGGTGATGCCCCTGCTGGAGATCGTGGTGGGGCTGCAGACTTCTGAAGAAACGGTGGCCCTGGGCCGAGCCCTGGCGGAGCGTCTGAACAAAACGGTGGTGCTCTCCAAAGATCGCCCGGGCTTCATCGTGAACCGTCTGCTGATCCCATACCTCCTGGATGCCATCCGGCTCCTGGAGGAAGGCGTTGCGACGATGGAGGATATCGACACCGCCATCAAGCTGGGCCTGAACCATCCTATGGGCCCTTTCGCCCTGATGGATTTCGTAGGGCTGGATACGTTGCTGTTCATCGCCGATGCGATGTTTGAGGAATTCAAAGACCCTCGCTATGCCGCCCCACCGCTGCTCCGTCGGATGGTCGCCGCCGGATGGCTGGGCCGCAAGAGCGGACGGGGGTTCTACGTTTATCGTTAACGCCACGGGCAATTTCTGAGCCCTCATGGGGATTTTGGGGCAGGAGCGCCGCCCCCGGTGGTGCCCCGGCCCCATGGGTAGTGTTTCCTTGTGACGGATCGCACCTCCAATTTCG
>NZ_JANWXB010000153.1 GCF_025055495.1 Thermoflexus sp.
CCCCCCTTTCCCCCCCCTCCCCCCGGCCCAGCGGGCCGCGGGGAGGGGGAAGGAAGGGAGGAGGGGCTATTGCCTTCCGGACGAGCTTCGGTTCCCTAAATCCCCGGTTTATAACTGGACAAAGCAGTGGGGGAAATCCCCTGAGGCGGTTTTTCGATGCTGATCGGCGTGGTGCTGGAAAGCGATGGCTATCGATTGCTGGGTCGTTTCTATCAGGCGGATGGGCCAGGGCCCCATCCGACCCTGGTCATGGCCCACGGGATCGCTGGCGTGGAGCTCAACCTGGATCTGGCCGATGTCCTGCGGGACGCCGGGTGGAACGTGCTGAGCTTCCATTACCGGGGTTGCTGGGGCAGCGAAGGCCCTTATCGGATCGCCACCCTGGTGGAGGATGTGCAAGCGGCGATCCAGTGGGCGCTGGCGCAGCCGACGGTCGATCCCCACCGTCTGGTCCTGCTCGGCTACAGCATGGGCGGATGGGCTTCTATGCTGGCGGCCATTCAGGACCCCCGGGTCTATGCCCTGATCACCCTTTCCACCGTTAGCGACCTGCGGGCCTGGACGCCGGATGACGCGATGCTCGTCAACTGGGTCCGGTTTATGAACGGAATGACGGCAGAGACGCTGCGAGAGGAACTAAGGGCCCAGGCGGCGAGGCCGCAACCGGTGGATGGAGTGGACCAGCTGTCTCCACGACCGTTGCTCATCATGCATGGGACAGCGGACCCGGTGGTGCATCATCGCCAGAGCCTGGCGCTCTATCACCGAGCGGGGCTGAACGCTGAGCTGGCCCTCATCGATGGGGGGGACCATCGCTACACGGGACGTCGTCGGGTGATGATCCAGCGCATTCAGCGCTGGCTGGAGACCATCTGTCGATCGTGATGGGCCGATGGATCCGCTGGAGCTGTTGATTCAAATTAACTTCGTGATCGTCGCCGCTCTGCTGATCGCGGCGTTCTCCCTTCTGATTTATTTGTTGACCTATTATTTCCGAAGTCGGAGTGCGCGGGGGGCGGCCTGGCTGCTGGCCTCGGTATTCACGGTTTACCTGGGTGATCTGATCCTCTTCTTTATTGAAGACCCCCATTCCGCAGAGCGATGGTTGCGGCTGCAGTGGCTGGGCATCGCCATCACCCCGGCCGCTTACGCTCATCTCACAGACGCTCTGCTGGAGCGCACGGGATCGTTTTCCCCCTGGCGCCGATGGGCGGTGCGCGGCGCTTACGGCCTGGGAGCGGCCTGGTTCCTCCTGGCCATCGGGACGGACCTGCTGGTCCATGACGGGACCGCAGATGGCCGTGCCTTCCATCTGTGGGCCGGTCCTCTTTTCCCCCTGTTCCTGGTTTACTTCATCAGTGGGGTCGCATGGGGGGTGATCAACGCCTGGCAGGCACGCCGACGGACCCTCATCTCCACCCACCGGCGGCGGCTGACCTATCTGGCGGCAACGATGATTGCTCCCGCTGTTGGGGTTTTCCCTTATCTGTTGCTGGTGGGGCGGACGCTCCCGTCGTTCCCCGCGGTTTTCTGGGGGATGGTCGGCCTGGGCAACCTGATCATCGGGACGATGCTGTTCGGCATGGTCTATGCGGTCGCCTACCTGGACGTGCTGGTCCCGGATCGGGTGATCAAGCAGCGATGGATCGATTATCTGCTCCGGGGGCCGGTCCTGGCGACCTTTGTGGTGCTGGTGATGTTCGGGCTGAGCCGGCTGAGTCATGTCCTGGGCCTGCCGCTGGCTCTCCTGCTGCCTCTGGTCGCTGCAGCGACCATCGTCAGCTATGAGATCTTCAGCGATTGGATTCGCCCTCTCTTCGAATGGCTCTTCCTTCGACGGGATGTCTCCGAGCTGGCCCGCATGCGCCGTCTGAGCGATGCGATGATCACCGCCCGGGATCTCCGGCAGTTCCTGGAGGGGATCCTGGCTCTGATGTGCGAAGCCCTTCGTTCCCCCACGGGGTTTGTGGTTCGGATCACGCCGAATGGGATCGAGCCGGTGGCCGCCTTCGGAGCGATCGAGCAAGCATCCATCGAGGAGACGCTTTCGGTCGTCGAGGGATCTGCTGACGGCCCGATTGCGGCCGATGGCTTCTGGATCTGGCCGTTGCGAAGCCGGGGCGATCCCGTGCTCCTGGGCGCGATCGCGGTCGCCCAGCCCGCCGGGGACGCCGGGGAGGTGGTCCTGGAGCCCCTTCAGGATCTCATTCGGGGATGGGTGGCTCGCGCGGCGGCGGCCCTGGAGGATCGGATGCTTCAGGAGCGGGCGTTAAGCGCTCTGGAGCAGGTTGCGGAGGAAGTCAGCCGCCTACGTCAGCCGGAGCAGGCGCCCTCCGCCGCGCCCCTGGTCGAGCATCCGGAATTCACCCACTGGGTGAAAGAGGCCCTGGCGCATTACTGGGGTGGGCCGCGGCTGCTCCAGAGCCCCCTGTTGCAACTCCGGATCGTCCAGCAGGCGATGGAAGCGCACGACGGCAATCCGATTCGGGCCCTGCGGGCGGTGCTGGCGGAGGCGATTGAACAGCTTCGCCCGGATGGGGAGCGGAAGCTGACGGCTCCCGAGTGGTTGCTCTACAATCTGCTGGAGATGCGGTTTATTCAGGGACGCAAGGTTCGCGAGATCGCCCAGCGCCTGGCGCTCAGCGAATCGGATCTTTACCGCAAACAACGGGCAGCCATCGAGGCGGTGGCCGTGGTCCTCGCGGAGATGGAGCGACGGGCCGCCCGCGTTCTGGCCGAGGAAGGCCAGCCTCCGAAACCCATGGGGTCGGAGTGATCCGATGGGGATGGGCGAGCCGCCGAAGGCGGCCCCGCCCACCCCCAAAATCATGGCAACCGAGCACGCAGCTGGCTAGAGCCCACGCATCATAGGCGGGTAGGGTTTGAGGATTTTCCGCGCTGCGGAAGGGCAGCGCGCCTTCGGCCCGTCACCTCAGGGGGGTTACGCGACGAACCTCCTCGATTCAGGAGGGTAGAGCATCCGATGATACGGATTGGATTAGATGCCCGGTTGCTGGCGTATCGGCGGGAAGGCATCGCCCGATATATCCTGGAACTGGCCACTCGCCTCCCTGATGTCATCGACGACCCCGAGATCCGCCTGGTGATCTTTCAAAGCCGAAAGGATCACAACACCCGGATCACCGGTCCCCGGGTGCAAACCGCTTATGTCTGGACGCCTCCCCATCATCGCTGGGAACAGCGGATATGGCCGCTGGAGATCACCCTTCGGCGGGTCTCGTTGCTCCATAGCCCTGATTTCATCCCGCCTTTCGCTGGCTCTTTTCGAAGGGTGATCACCGTCCACGATCTGCACTTCCTGAAATATCCGGATTTCATGACCATGGAAAGCCGGCGTTACTACGCCGGGCAGATCGAACAGGCCGTCCGGGTGGCGGACCATATCATCACGGTCTCGCAGACCACCCGGGCGGATCTCGTGGCTTACTTTGGGCTGCCTTCCGATCGGATCTCGGTGGTCTATGAAGCGGCCAGCGCCGTCTACCGGCCCCTTCCTCTGGAAGTCACCCAGGAGGCGCTGGAGCGCCTGGACCTGGAGCCGGGATACATCTTGTTTGTGGGGACCTGGGAGCCGCGGAAGAATCTTCCGATGCTGCTACGGGCCTATGCCCGGCTGCTGGACCGTCGCCCGGAGACCCCGCCGTTGGTCCTGGCCGGGCGTCGGGGCTGGCTCTATCAGGAGATCCTGGAGTGGCCCCATCGTCTCCATATCGTGGATCGGTTGCGCTGGATCGAGGGGCCGGATGACCGGACCCTCGCGGCGCTATACAACGGGGCCGCCTTCCTGGCTTTCCCTTCGCTCTATGAGGGGTTTGGACTCCCGGCGGTGGAAGCGATGGCCTGCGGCACGCCCGTGATGGTGAGCGATCGAGGCGCCCTTCCGGAGGTCGTCGGCGACGCCGGGATCATCCTCCCCGCGGAGGACGAGTCCCGCTGGACAGAGGCGATGGAGGCCCTCTTGGAGGATCCTGAGGCCCGCGAACGGCTGCGCCGGAAAGGCCTGGAGCGGGCCTCGGCCTTCTCCTGGGATCGCGCGGCAGCGGAGACCTGGGAGATCTACCGACAGGTCCTGGGCCGGTGAGTCCCCTTTCGGGGGACGAGACCGCCAGAGCTGGGAATTTCGGGCGCACAGGGTGCAGCGATGATCCTTTTTTTGGCCCCCGAGCTTCCAGATCCTCCCAACAAAGGGGGATCTATCCGGGCTTTCCATGTGCTGCGGCGCCTGGCCCGGCTGGCGCCCGTAGGGGTGCTGGCCCTGGCGGAACGAGCCGATGAGCCCCCGGCGGTCTGGCGATCCCTCGCTCACGAGGTGTGCCTTTTCCCGTGGCGCCCGCGATCGCTCCGGGCCCGTCTCCAACAGTTCCTCTTTTCCTCCCATCCGGATCTCGCCTTTCGCTACCGAACCGCCGCCCTGGTGGATGCGTTGAAGCGGTTGCTCATCCAGCGCCCCATCCGCGCGATCCACATCGAGGGCCTGGAGATGGCCTGGGCGGTGGAAGACCTGCTGGATCGCCCCCCAGGCGCCCGGCCGATGCTCGTTCTGGACGAATTGAACGCGGAGTATCGCCTGCAGGAACGGCTGTTTCGGACCAATCGAGGGGATCCCCGGCGCTGGCTGAGCGCATTCTACTCTGGGATCCAGGCCCGTCGGTTGCGGCGTTACGAAGCCCGGATCGTCCGTCGGGTGGATCGGGTGATCGCGGTCTCGGAACCCGACGCCCGGGATCTGGAGGCGCTGGGAGCCTCGCGCTCGCCTGTAGTAGCCCCGAACGGAGTGGACACGGCCCTCTTCCATCCCGAAGCGGTGGAACCGCTCCCCCTTGGCGAGCCCGCTTTCGTGTTCACCGGATCCATGGACTATCGTCCGAATATCGATGCCGTGGAATGGCTCGCTCGGGTGGTCTGGCCGGCGGTTCGATCGGCCCTTCCGGAGGCTCAACTCTACCTGGTTGGCCGTCGGCCATCCCGGGCAGTGCGCCGCCTTCAGGAGATCCCTGGCGTTCACGTGGTCGGGGGAGTTCCAGATGTGCGCCCTTACCTGGCTGGTGCAACGGTCTATGTTGCACCGCTGCGGGCGGGCGGCGGAACCCGCCTGAAGATCCTGGAGGCGATGGCCATGGGGAAGGCGATCGTCAGCACCCCGATGGGTTGTGACGGGCTTGCGGTGATGGATAAGGAGCATGTGTGGCTGGCGGATGGGGAGGCGTTTGCCGCCGCCATGATCGCCCTGGCCCGGGATCCGGCCCGGCGGAAGGCCCTGGGGGAGGCAGCCCGCCGCCTCGCGGTCGCACGTTACGATTGGGAACAGACCCTCGCGCCCCTGGAGGCGCTCTATCGAGCGGAGATCTTCCCGAAGGCCCGCAAGCCCGAAGGCTAATCCGGCCTCTTCCACCCGTCATTCCCTCCCTGGTAGTGTTCAACGACGGACGGGATGCCATGTCCCCTCATGGCGTTGGAAACCCCGAAGAGTCTATCATCTCCATAGAGAACCCTTCATGTTCTCTTGGCCTATGAAGGGCTTTGCCCATTTCATTTCCGGTATCGCCCTCTCAACGTTTTTCCCGGAGATCGTGCAGGACGCCGCGCGCGGCGGGATCGGACCCGCGCTGGCCGGGATCGCGGCGATGTTGCCGGACACGCTGGACTTCCGTTTCGCCCGCTGGCTGGAGCAGCCGGATCGTGTCGTGGATCCGGACACAGATCCCCCAGATCCGGGGATGATCGCCCGCGCGGTCCAGGAAGCTGCGGAGCGGGCGTGGGGGGAAGGCCGCGCTATCCGCCTCATGCTCCATACGCTGCGCCTGGGGCCGGACGCGTGGCGGCGTTACGTCGTGCGCTTCGATCTGGAGGCCTCGGCCATCGAGGTGGAGATCGGCCCGATTGTGAACACGGGAGGGCGACCGATGCGCGGGACGGTCCCGGATCTTCCACCGGCGCGCCTGCCCCTAAGCGTTCCGATCCGCTACGATTACGACCCCACGATCACGGTGGACATTTTCTCCGGCCCATCCTTGGCCTTCGTGCCGGAGGATGGAGCGGTGCGGGTCCTGTTTTTACCCTGGCATCGGGCGTGGAGCCACTCGCTGGTCCTGGCTGCTCTCCTGGGCGTGGCCGCCGGGCTCCTTGGTGGGGCACCGATCGGCTGGATCGTGGGGCTGGGATATGCGATTCACATCCTCGAGGACCAGCTGGGGTGGATGGGAAGCAATCTCTTCTGGCCCTTCACCCGCCATCGTATCCCCGGCCTGAAGTGGATGCGGAGCGTGGACCCCTGGCCGAATTTCACCGCTGTGTGGATTTCCATAGTTCTCATCCTCTGGAACCTGGATCGCTTCTCCCAGGCCCCGATCCTGCCCCCCTGGTTTCTCCTGCTGGCCCTCCTCGTGCCGTTGCTCCTCCGGCTGGCCGGTCGTCATCCGATCTTGCAGGAGCAGTGGGACGAAGAGGATCCGGATTAGCCTGGATGTAGGGCGGGACACGATTGGGCAAGGACGAGGGAGAGGCGGGCCTCCCCACCGCCGAAAGGGCCAGCAGGAGGGGATGAGTTGCCTCCCTGCGCCATATCGGAGCTATGGCCTTTGGGGGCAAAGCCAGGGCGCTTTCCGTTCCCGGCTTTGCCCTCAAGGCTCCCAGGGGAAACGAACCGCGTCGCGTTTTGCCCGCATGTGGGAATGGCCCTCATAGTGTTCTGTCGATTTTTTGTGGGAGTTACTTGGTGCTTTGTCCAGTTATCAACTGGGGATTGGAGGAACCAAAGCCCGTCCGGAAGGCCATGGTTCCTTCCCTCAAAAATCTTTCGGGGGCGGTGCGGGGGGGGGGGGGGGCCCCCCCCCCCCCAAACCCCCAAAAAAAAAAACAACAAAACCACCCCCCCCCCCCCCCCCCCCCCCGGTGGGTGGGGGGGGGCCCCCCCCCCCCCCGGCTCCGCCCCCCAAAGCGTTTGGCTCCCTACTCCCCAAGGTCCAGAGACTGTGGGGAGGAGGAAGCAAGGGGAGAGGGGCTGTTGCGCGGTGGCCGCCGGATTAGGAAAATTCCTAACGCGTCAGGTCCAGCTGGGGGATGGGGAATGGTTCCAACAGGGGTCACAGAGGCGGTCATCGGATCCGGATTGGATCCCTGGGCTTTCTGGTGCCGGGCAGCGGTGGATTGCGTGAGGGTC
>NZ_JANWXB010000176.1 GCF_025055495.1 Thermoflexus sp.
GCACCACGGTTCGAATCCGGCCTCCAATCCCCTGACCGAAAGCCGCGATGATCGCTCCAACCAGGGTGAGGGATGCGCTACCGGCAATCCATAAGATGGCAAAAGGCCCGGTCGTTCCGATCCCCAGCAGGAGCATCAGCAGGCCAAGGAGCAGGAGGGCCAGAGCGTAGCCCGGCAAGACCAACAGGAGCTTTCGAGGCCACGGCGCGGGCTGGAGAGCCATCCGCCCGGCGAGAAGCCCCACTGCGCCCATCCAGGCCAGGGCCCCGACGCCCGTCGCTGCCCACGAGAGGCTTCGAAGTATGCCGAAGCCGCCCACATTCCGATAGAGGAAATCGAAGCGGACGCTCAGTATGTTCAGGGCTGCCGCGATCAGCAGCCCGATCCCGATCGGCAGGATCGTCAAGGTGATTGCCCATCGCCTTCTTTGCACGGAAGTTCCCTCCTGGATTCAGATGAACCGAGAGAACGCTATGGGCTACTTCAGGCGACGAGTCCGACCTGGGGGCCTTCGGGAAGGGACAGGCTAGGCCCCTTTCCCCTCCTCTATGGCATTTTCAAGGCTGGGGTGCCGCCTTCGGCGGCGTCCCAGCCTTGAACCCATGGGAGAGATCAGAAGCTGCCCATGGCATAGCGAGATTCTGGAGGGCCAGGGGAGGCAGCCTTTAACGGCCTCCACCAGCCTTCTCTATGTGGAGACGGCTTCCGCGCGAAGCGGAAGCGTCAGCTCAAACCGGCTTCCCTGGCCGGGCCGGCTATGAACCTCGACCCGGCCACCATGGATCTCCACGATCCAGCGCACGATCGCCAGGCCCAGCCCGCTCCCCTCCGCCGTCGCGTTCCGGCCGCGATAGAACCGCTCAAAGACATGGGGAAGATCCTCCGGGTCAATCCCGGGCCCGGTGTCCTCTACCCACACCCGGATCTTCTCGCCCTCCCGACGGCTGCCCACGATGATCCGCCCGCCGGACGGCGTGAACTTCACCGCGTTGTCCAGGAGGTTCGACAACGCCATCTCCACCCGCCATCGATCCCATACCACCTCCACGGGCTCTTCTGGAAGTTCCAGTTCCAGCGTCAGGCCCCTCCGAGCCGCTGCCTCCTTAAACAAAGCGGCGGCAGCGCGGATCACATCGGCCAGGGGATGCGGTGCGAGGTCCAGTTGGATCAACCCGCCCTCCAGGCGGGAGAGATCCAGCAGGTTCTGGGTGATCCATGCCATTCGATCCACCTGGGCCTGACTTTCCGTCAGGAAGGCCGTCCGCGCCTCCGGATCCTCGGCCGCCGGCCCCTGCAGGAGCTCCAGGAACGTGCGCAGGGCGGTCAGCGGCGTGCGCAGCTGATGGGAGGCGTCGGCGATGAAGTGCCGCAGGGCGTCCCGCTCCCGCGCCAGGGCGTTGAACGTCGCCTGCAGACGTTCCGCCATCCGGTTGAGCTCCCCGGCCAGGTGCCGCAACTCCAGGGGCCCGGATTCGGGGGCCCGGACACCGAGATCCCCCTCCCCCATCCGAATCGCTGCCCGCGCCAGCCGGCGGATGGGACGGCTTAGGGCCTCGCTGACCATCAACCCCAGCAACCCTGCCAGCAGGGCCGCCCCCAAACCAGCGATGGTGAAGGCCCGAGTGGCTGCGGCGATCACCTCAACGCTGGGCTCAACCCCCGTCTGGAGCTCCACATAGCCCAGCGGATCCTGGGGTTCCCCAATCGGAGCCCGCACGATCAGGGACTGGGCAGAATCCTCTGCCTCTGGGGGAATCCCGCCGGCTTCTCCCCCCGCGGGGAATGTTTCAAAATGGAAGCGGCTTCCCCATGGGCTTCGGAACTGACGGATCCGCATCCACCGCATTCCGGGCGGTCCGTGCGGGCGTTCGAGACGCTCCGTAGCGCCCGGCAAATAGAGCGAGGCCCCCGGCATTGACTCCCCGGCGCCCGGGGTCATGGAGGGAGAAGGAGCCGCCCAGAACGCTGCGCCCGCCCGCGCCGGCGGACCGGAATCCACCAGCACCTGGCCCTCCGCGTCCAGGATGCGAACCCGGGCGTTCCCCAGAAAGGCGGTCGCGTAGGCCAGCCGGGCCAGACCCTCCCTCCAGGGGACAGGCTCCATCCACATGCGAGCCTGCCGGGCGACCGCCTCCGCATTCGCCTCCAGCACCGCCCGCTCCTGGTGGAGGCTATAGGCCCGAAGCAGGCCCAGGGTGAGCAGCCCGCTGATCCCCACCGCCACCAGACTCAGAACCAGATAGCTTCCGATCAACCATCCACGGATCGTTCGAAAGGGCCAGAGCCCTCGCATGGTTCCTCCACATCGATAAAGCCGGGGATCTGGGAATGGGCGGAGCGGCCTCGGATGGCCCCGCTCATCCTAAAAGATCAGGCCCTTCACCTTCGAAATCCTGGATCCTCCCTCCCCCCAGCCTAAGGGGTGGAGAGAGAAGGGATAGAAGCCAGGCATCGGATCACGTCCCACCCCCTGAAGGGGTAGGGGTAGGCGAGATACGAGGCGCAAGACGAAACCGGAACGACGAGTAGCGAACGCCCAGATAAGCCTGGCCCGGCTTCTGAGGATGCTCTCCCAGGGTGACCGTCACGATCTGCTCCCCCTCCGCGGGGCGCCAGATCGTCAGGCGGACGGAATCCCCTGGACGGCGCGCCGCGATCCGACTTCCTAAATCCTCGTCGGAGCTCAGCGCTTGTCCATCAACGGCCGTGATCCAATCTCCCGGCCGCAGCCCGGCTCGTTCCGCCGGGCTCCCCCGTTCCACCGAGAGGATCAAGACCCCACCGGCCGGTGGGCGTATGCGCCCCCATGGGAGGCCCCATCCGCGGAAAGGGGGCCTGCCCCGAAACATCGGAGACCCCGGCTCTGGAGCCACCATGACGCCCAGGTAGGCCTGCCCGTTCCGATCCCCCAAGGTGACCGTCCGGGTGCGCCGCTCATCCCCGTGTTGGACCACCACCGTCACCGTGTCGCCCGGCCGATATCGGCTCAGGATCGACCGGAGATCCGATAGGGATCCGACGGGCTGGCCGCTGATCTCCAGCAGAATGTCCCCACGCGTCAGGCCGGCCCGATCTGCCGGCCCGCCAGGTTCCACATCAATGATCACTACCCCTGGTTTCGCGCCGGGCGTCGGCGTAGCGCCCACCGGCGTCGTGCTCACCCCTAACCCACGGGCCAGGGCGATCCCCCGGGAGAGCAGAAGCCCGATCCCCAGGGCCCCTCCGATCAGAACGATGATCCCTAACCCTCCGAGCCCGATCCATACCCAGCGACGCATAGCGACCTCCTCCGCATCCCATCCTCTGGACTTTGGCCCTATCTTCCGGCTTCGGCTGTCGTCCCTTCCGAGGGCGCTCTCCCCTTTCATTCAACATCCTGAACAAGATCCCCGCAGGCATGGAGCAACCCGAATTTAAGTTCGTCAAGTTATGCTCCGGTTGCCCCTTTATTAAGGTTTCTTAACACCAATGAGATTGGGATTTCTCGCATTCAGGTAAAGCTTAAGGGTGTTCCTTATCGCTCTCTGAGGAAGGACGCGGTGAGGAGTAGTGGATCATTTAGAAGCGACGATCGATCATCGATCGACGAAGGGACAAAAGCGGTGATAGTGGGCGGCCCGGTGCTGGCGCACCGGACCGGAGGGTGGGCTTCGTCATTGGCGATTGGGAGGACCGAGGGGCCGCCGTCTCCGGGAGGCGATTCCAGCGGAATACTGCCCTTGTCGAAGGGTGAGCAATTCCTTTCAGCCGAAGCGGGCGGAGTATGTTTAGAAGACGTGATCGTTTTCTAAATAAGGCCCGCACCTGGGCGGCCCAAAACAAACGGCCCCGGCGGAACGTCCTCCACCGGGGCCGTCTTTCTCATTTTAGGGATCTGGTGAGGGCGAAGGAGGGAGTGGGATCTCCTCGGGGCGGAACGTCTTTTCTTCTCCCACCCACCATACGCCCATCCGGCGGGCCATGATTCGGGCGGGACCGGTGAGATCTTCCGCCGCCACCACCGGCCACACCTCCGCCTCCAGGGCCCGGGCGAAGAGGGCCGCCCGCCGGACGACCCGCTCGATGTCCTCGGTGTCGCCCAGCCAGGAGATCTCCACCGCCAAGTAGACCTTGCGATCCTCCCGGCGGTGAAATCCTTCTACCAGCAGATCCAGCCGGGCGGCGTCCTCCGCCTCCTCCTCCCGCAGGCGGCCCGCGGCGACAGCATCGTCCAGGATCGGGGTCATGGAGATGACCGCCGCCCGCCGGATCAGCGGTCGGAAGAAATCAGCGGGCCGCTGCTGGAGGCGAAACTCCAGGTGGAGCGGCTTGAGCCGGCTCAGGTCGCGGGCGTGGTCCTCCGCCCGTCGATCCAGGCGATCCACCCGTCCCATCAGCTGATCCACCCGTTCCGTTAGCTGGCGGAGGGCCTCGGCCAGCTCGGCGAAGCGACGGTCGGTCTCCGCCCGATAGGCGGCGAACTCCTCGTAGTGGCGCCGCTGGGCCTCGGCCAGCGCGGCCACGGCCTCTTCCAGGCGTCCCACCCGCTCCTCGGTGCGGCGCTGGGCCTCGGCCAGCTCGGCGAAGCGGCGGTCGGTCTCCGCCCGCAGCTCCGCGAAGCGGCGCTCGGTCTCCGCCCGATAGGCGGCGAACTCCTCATAGTGGCGCCGCTGGGCCTCGGCCAGCGCGGCGATCTGCTCCTCCACCCGCTGGAACCGCCGCTCGGTCTCCGCGCGCAGCGCCTGGATCTGGACCGGCAGCTCCAGCAGCTCCCGCGTCAGGATCCGCTGCCGCAGCGCCTCCCGCCACTCCGGGCGCCGGTCTAGCAGACGAATCAGGCTCTCAAAATCGCGCACTGTGAAGGCCATGCAAACCTCCCCGAAGGATTTTATCATAAAGAGCGAACGCCTCCGAACCGGCGCTGGGGCGGCCCCAGGATCCTTCACAACGCACAACGGGCGCAGTGGGCCGTTTGATGTCAGCAAACCCCACGGAGGGTGATTCCATATCGTTCGGCCGGAAAGGAGGTGGCCTTCCATAAGACAGCGAATCCGATAGCGACGCCCGGCTTAAGCGGTCAGGCAAGATCTTTCCCATCGAATCGCTCTGGGGGCCATGAGCCGCTCAGAGAGGAAGTATCCCTCAGGGCTGAAACTTATACCCTACGCCCCGCACGGTGAGGATCCAGCGAGGATTGGAGGGGTCCTCCTCCAGCTTCTCCCGCAGATGCCGGATGTGCACGTCCACCGTCCGATCATCCAGGACGTCGCGGGTGTAGCCCCACACTGCCTCGATCAGCTCCTCCCGGGAGAACGGACGATGGGGATGGGTGATCAGGAAGCGGAGCAACCGGAACTCCGTTGGGGTGAGGGGCACCGGCCGTCCCCCTCGGGTGACCTGGAGTCGTTCCAAATCCACTTCGATGTCGCCGAAGCGGATGCGTTCGCCCGGGGCCGCCATGGACAGCTCGCCGTATGCCCGGCGCAACAGCGCCCGCACCCGGGCGATCAGCTCCCGCAGCCGGTAAGGCTTCACCACATAATCGTCGGCCCCCACCTCCAGGCCCACCACCCGGTCGACTTCCTCGTCGAGGGCTGTGAGCATTAGAATAGGTTGCCGCAGCCCCTCACTGCGCATGCGACGGCACACCTCGAAGCCGTTGAGGTCGGGCAGTCGGATGTCGAGGATGATCAGATGGGGATCCCGCTGGAGGGCCATCTCCAGGGCCTTCTGCCCGGTATCCGCCCAGAGGACTTCATAGCCCTCTTTCTTCAGGGCGTATTCCAGCCCTCGGGCCACCGCGGCCTCATCTTCCACAATCAGGATCCGTTCTCCGGCCATACCGCTTCGTCCACAAATGAATCGGAAGCTGAGCGGCTCCGATTCGCTGAGGGGGGATGGCCTCCCTCCTCCCCGCGGCCCAACGGGGCACGGGAAAGGAAAAAGGTTATGAACGGATCTCCACGATCCCCCGGATGATCAAGAACAGCACGGTCGCGGTGAGCACGATGGCCGCGCCGGAGGCGATGCCCACGTAATAGGAGGCGTAAAGGCCAACCACCGCCGAGAATCCCGCCAGGAGAACCGACAGGACCATCATCGCCGGCATGCGATGGGTGAGCAAGTAGGCGGTCGCTGCAGGTGTCACCAGCATCGCCACCATCAGGGCCACCCCCACCGTCTGAAGGGCCACCACCACCGTGACCGCGATCAGGATCAGCAGGAGGTTCTCAAACAGACGGGTAGGAAGCCGGAGGGTGACGGCCAGGACCGGATCGAAGGAAATCACCAGGAATTCCTTGTAGAAGAGCACGATGGCAGCTGCCACGATCCCAGCGAAGATCCCCAGGCGGATAAGATCCCTTTCTCCTACTCCCAACACGTTTCCGAAAAGCAGATCGGTCAGATCCACCGCGTAACTTCGGGTGGTGGAGATCAGGACCACCCCCAGCGCCATGGCCCCGGCGAACAGCACCCCGATGGCGGTGTCTTCCTTTAATCGCTGTCCCCGGCTGAGGGCTCCGATGCCCAGGGCCGCCAGGATGGCCGCGCCCAGCCCCCACCAGAACAACGCCTCCCGAGAGCCGCCCCCGAGCAGATACCCCAGGGCCAGCCCGGGCAGGATCGAGTGGGCTAGGGCATCGCCGAAGAAGGCCATCCCGCGCAACACCACGTAAGTTCCCACCAGCGCACAAAGCCCTCCGGCCACCACAGCGGCGATCAGGCCTCGAACCATAAACGCGTGCTGCAGTGGATCCATCAGGAGACGCATGATCTCCCCCACCGCTTACCCTCCCTCACAGCAGGTATCCCCGACCACGATCAGCTCGTCCCCGATCTGAACCAGCCGCAGATGACCGCCATAAGCGGTCCGCAATGCCTCCGGGGTGAACACCTGCTCCGGGATCCCGAAGGCAACGAGGCGACGGTTCAGAAGCAGCACGCGATCAAAGTAAGCGGCCGCCTGCTCCAGATCGTGGGTGGCCACCAGGACGGTCACCCCTTGCCGACGCAAACCCTCCAGGAGCTCGAGGATGCCTTCCTGAGCAGGCAGGTCCAGGCCGGTGAAGGGCTCATCCATCAGCAACAGCTCTGCCTCCTGAGCCAGCGCCCGGGCGATAAACATGCGCTGCTGCTGCCCTCCAGAAAGGGCGCGGATCGGCCGATCGGCCAGATCCAGCATGTCCACCCGTTCCAGCGCCTGGCGAACCGCCTCCCAATCCCGGGCGCTGGGGTGGCGCAACAGCCCCATCATCCCCACCCCCCCCATCAACACCACATACGCGACCGTCAGGGGAAAATTCCAGTCCACCTGGTTTCGCTGGGGGATGTAAGCAATGCAGAGATGGCCCTGAGGGCCATGGCCGTAGATCCGGACGGAGCCCGCTGTGGGGGTCAACACACCCGCGATGATCTTCAACAGGGTGCTCTTGCCCGCCCCATTCGGTCCCACAACGGCAATCCGCTCGCCGGGCTCCACCGTGAAGGAGATCTCCTCCAGGGCGACCACGCCGTTGTAATGCATCGAGACCCGCAAGACCTCCAGCAACGGCTCGCCCGGGGCATGCCCGGCCTCTCGCTCCCGCAAGGTCACCTTCCGCCACCACTTCGTCAGGGCCATCCCAACCTCCTTCCGAACCCCGAACGCCTCCGCCAGGGGATACCTCCCGCAGACCCAGTGCGCAGATCATTTCAGTCGGGGCAGGCGTGGGGGGCCCGCCCCTACAGGGCGCCTATAATCGGAGAATGCTTCCTGGTGACTGCTCGTGGCTTCGATCTCGGCAGGGATTTTGGGGAGCAGACGAGGCCGCCTTCAATGGCCTCACCTGCCCCAACAATCCCTGGATCCCAGGCCGCGTTATCGCAACGCCTCCACGATCGCCTGCACATTGTAGCGCATCATTTTCAGATACGAATCCGCCTCCCCTCCAGGCTCGCTCAGAGAATCCACATACAGCCGCACCAGGCGTGCCCCGGTATCCTCTGCGATCCGTCGGGCCAGCACCGGGTCCACCGTGCTGCTGACGAAGATCGCGCGGATACCTTTCGTGCGGATGGTTTCCTCCAGCCGGGCGATCTCCTGAGCGGAGGGCTGGGCGGCGGTGGTCACCCCGGGCAGGATAACACCGGCCTGGGTGAACCCATAGCGATGGGCAAAATAACCGAAGACCTGATGCTCCGTCACCAGCAGACGGCGCTCCGGCGGGATCGAGGCCACCTGGGCCTGGATCCATTCGTCCAGCGCCTTCAGTTCGGCCCGATACGCTTCCGCGTTCCTCCGGAACCGATCCGCATGGCCAGGATCCAGCTCGCCCAGGGTCCTTTCGATAGTGAACGTCCACGTGATTACATTCTGCGGGTCCAGCCACACGTGAGGATCCATGGGACCGTGGGCTTCGTGACCTTCCTCTTCCTCTTCCTCCACTTCCTCCACTCCGGCCTCGAACGGACGGAGGGGGATCCCTTCCGTCAGATCGACCTTGCGGGCGTGCCCGCCGGCCTGGCGCAACAGAGGATCCAGGAACGCCTCCAGGCCTGCGCCCACCGCAAAGATGACCGCGGCCCTGGCCACCCGGGCCGCATCCTGAGGGCTGGGTTCGAACGTGTGAGGATCCATCCCTGGCTGAAGCAGGACCACAAGGTCGATCGCCTCGCCGCCGATCTCCCGCACCACATCGCCGACAATGGGGGTCGTGGCGACCACCTGCAACCGCCGACCTTCCTCGACGCCCCCCGAAGGGGCTGGCTGGCAAGCGACGAGCAGAGAGAAAGCGACTATGATCCTCCATGCTTTATGACCCATCTCCTCCCTCCAGCTCGAGGATGAAAGGATAGGAGCCACACCGTTGGGAACCGATCGGACGAGGGGGAACGGCTCCCCCCCATTGTCCTCTCTCCCCATGACCCTCCGGGCTGCGAGAAGAGAGGAGAGAAGATTTCCCGAGGAGCCGACAGCGTAGCGCCGGAAGTGAAGTATGGAATAGGATCAAGCCACCTTTATTTCTCCTGCCCTGTCGTCTCCCAGCCGGACGGCCGCGATCGGAGCCGGGAGCCTCGGCACGGCGGACAGAGGCCGACCAGCTGGAGCAGGTGGTCCTCCACCCGGAACCCGGTCCGCCGTTCTACATGGGCGATGAGGCCGCTCAGATCTTCAGCCCCCGGGAATTCCACAGTCCGCCCACAGCCCCGACAAAGCAAGATGTGATGATGCCCCGGCGAGGCCAGGATGTAGCCATCGCAACGATCCTCCCGATGAACCCGGCGCACCAGACCGACCTGCTCCAGCACGGCCAGCGCCCGATAGACGCTGACCAGCCCCAGAGAACGATGAAACCGTCGCCCCCGGGCGTGGATCTCCTGAGGGGAAAGCGGGTGCCCCGCCTGTTGCAGAACCCACATCACCACCCGGCGGGGCATGGTGATTCGCCATCCGGCCCGGCTCAGGCGCTCCTCCCAGTTCACAGGCTCCTCTCTTAATGAAAAATTTTTTCAAAAAGAGTATACCCGTAAAACCCCACCGCTGTCAACATGGGCAATGGCCGTTCCATCGCAGGGATCCGTATCGTAAAGATGAAGAGGGGGGAATGCGCTGGCCCAGCACGAAAGGGGTATTGGGATCCGACGGCCAGACCTGGGGGGGAAGGGAGACGCACGCCTCCATTCAATTGATCGGATCTCGGTCAGGGATTCGGGACTTGCCCCCTCCCTCCACTCCCCTCCCCGCGCCTCCTCATGACGTGAGGAGGGGGATAAAGAAAGGCTGGGGTGACGGGCGGCTTCGCCTTCTGTTCCGTCACCCCAGCCTTTGGGTTTGCCACAGGGCACCCTCTCTACGTCGACCGACGCCGGGAAGGCGTGCGCGGGGTTTCCCCTGTCTTCACCCGCGCTACATAGTCCAGGATCTCCCGGGCGCTCTGCACCGCTGCCCGGCCCGTCCCACCCAACATCTGCGCCAGCTCCGCCACGCGCTCCTCGCCTTCCACCCGAACCACCCGGGCCACCGTCCGCTCCCCAATGACGCGCTTCTCCACCTTGAAGTGGATATCTCCGAAGCTGGCCAGCTGCGGCAGGTGGGTGACGCAGAGGACCTGATGGTGGCGGGCGAGGCGCCAGAGCTTCTCCCCCACCACCGCCCCCACGCGGCCGCCGATCCCCTGATCGATCTCATCGAAGATCAACGTGGGCACCGGATCCGCCTGGGCCAGGGCGACCTTCAGGGCGAGCATCAGGCGGGAGGTCTCGCCGCCGGAGGCGATGCGGGCCAGCGGGCGCAATCCCTCCCCGATATTCGGCGCGATCAGGAAGGTCGCCCGATCCAGCCCGGTGGCGTCGAAGGCCCAGCGGGCGCCGTCCGCATAGGCCCCCTCCTCATCCGGGGTCCGCTCCAGGGCCACTTCGAACCGCGCCCCCGCCATCCGGAGATCCGTTAGCTGGGCTTCCACCTCCCGGGCCAGGCGTTCAGCCGCCTCCCGCCGCTGCCGGGAGAGCCGCATCCCGATCTCCCCGATCTCCCGCAGCAGCTGCTCCGCCGTCGCCTCCAGCTCCTCCAGGCGTTCCTCGGCGCGGAGCAGGGTTTCGAGCTCCCGCTTCGCCTGTTCCGCATAGGCCAGGATCTCCGGGATCGTGTCCCCATACTTGCGCTGGAGGCGTCGGATGAGATCCAGGCGCTCCTCCACCTGGGCCAGCCGTCGTGGGTTGAACTCGATCCCCTCCCGGTAAGCACGAACCATGCGGGCCAAGTCCTCCACCTGGGCGATGAGACCCTCCATCGTTTCCAGATAGGACTGGAAGACCGGATCGATGCGGGCCAGCGCCTGCATGGCCCGCACGCCCTCGCTCAGGCGATCCAGCGCGGAGGGCGCCTCGTCCTCCCCTTCATAAAGCGCCCGATAGAGCGCGTCCGCCAGATGCGCCAGCTGTTCCGCGTTCGCCAGACGGTTGCGCTCCTGCAGCAGCGCCTCCTCCTCCCCCTCCCGGAGCCGGGCCGCCTCGATCTCCTCGATCTGGAACCGAAGGAGGTCCACCCGACGCGCCTTCTCCCGCTCATCCTGTCGAAGCCGTTCGATCTCCCGGCGCACCGCCCGCCAGCGGGCGACCCGTTCCGCCAGCGCCGCCCGCAGCTCCCCGACCCCCGCATAGCGATCCAGCAGCTCCAGCTGCTCCCGGGCGCGCAGCAGCGAGAGATGCTCGGTCTGCCCGTGGATATCCACAAGGATCTGCCCGATCTCCTTCAAAACGTGAAGGGGAACCAGCCGGCCGTTCACCCGGGCGATGTGTCGGCCCCCCTGGCGGATCTCCCGGCTCAGCACCAGCTCCCCCAAGGGGCCTTCGTCCAGCAGGCCGTGCGATTCCAGAATCGGGGAAAGCCAGACGAGGAGGGGCTCATCCACGTGGAAGAGGCCCTCGATCAGAGCCCGCTCCGCGCCGGCCCGGATCATCTCCACATCGGCCCGGCCACCCACCAGCACGGCCACCGCATCCACCAGGATCGACTTCCCCGCCCCCGTCTCCCCGGTCAGCACGTTCAACCCGGGCTCCAACCGGAGCGTGACCTCATCGATAATCGCGAAATCCCGAATATGCAGCTCCACCAGCATGGGTCCCTCTTCAGAAGAGAGCGTCTCCTGACCCCAACGAACGGATTCCCCTCCTCGCCAACTGCAGAACGGTGGGAGGCGCTTTCACCGCCAGAATCGAAGATAGCCGATGACTGTGCTGATCGCCAGCGCCAGGTAAATTCCATCCCATAGGAGGCGCGTGAGCGCGAACGGGGAGGCCAGCAGGAGCGGGAGGCGCAGCATGACCAGCCCCGCGGCCAGCCCTCCACTGACCACCAGCCAGATCCATTGCCCCCGGCGCCGTCCCGTCAATCGATGCACCACCCCGGCCGTGAGGCTTCCCACCAGCGGGCCCGCGAAGATCGCCCAGAACCCCAGGGCGGCAACGATGGGAGCCGTCAGCAGGCCGATGACCACGGCCACGAGAGCGGCGATCCCGTAGTCGAGAGGGCGGGCATTGAAGAAGAGGGCCTGCTGGCCGGCCACGCATTCCCGACAGCGATAGCCCACTGGCGTCGAGATCGCGCACCGGGGGCAGATCGGGCGACCACACCGGTTGCAACGCAGGGTGGTCGGGATATCGGGATGAAAGGCGCAGAACAACGTTTCCTCCCCGACCATGGACAGCCTCCATTAAATATGATAAAGCGCAACCCGCGCCGAAGGGCCTGGCTGGTCCTGCCGTGTCCCATCCTCGCCGGACAGCCCTTCCGGGCCAAGGTCTTTTCGTGGCTGGCCATCCGGCCCATCGGCGCCTGCTCGTTTGGGGGAAGGACCAGGATGGACACTCCTGTGCTCTACTCGACGGGCACTAACGTGCCCTACTACCAACAGGCGTTTTCGTTCGCAGCAGGACACGCCAGTGCCCGTGCTCTTTTCGAGAACACCTCGGACGGGCACTAACGTGCCCAACTACGAATATTGGAGATCAAATCGTTAACCCCTGGCCTTCCGGTTATCCCATGACCCAGCTCCAGGCCAGCATCCCGAGGGCGCCCAGGAGAGCCGCCAGGGCGTTGACGACATCATTGTTGAGCCACCTCCACCCCCGCAGGGGCTGGGTCGTCTGACCGCAGCGATGGATCGGGCGCTCC
>NZ_JANWXB010000220.1 GCF_025055495.1 Thermoflexus sp.
GGAGGCTGGCGCAGTTCCAGGGTGACGGTCATTCGGTCCCCATCTGCAGCGATCTCCCGGATCCCGATTCGCAGCGAGGGGATGTCGAAGTGGCCCGCCCACAGCGGCGGGTCGAACCGCCACTCCCCGCTCGGAAAAGCGCCGCTCGGGAGATCCCCCCAGACCTCGCCGGACAGCGGACGCTCCGGGCCTAGCTCCACCGCACCGAAACTGGGGAACTGGAACTCGAAGGGCGGCGCGGCCCCCTCGGGCAGCTCAAACTCGAACCACCCTCGCTCGATGGCGCCGACCACCCAGACGCACCGCTGTATCGAGCGAGGGTATTCCGGGCAGACGTCCTCCTGGAAGTTCTCGCTGATCTTCACAGGTCGCAGCCGTTTTCCATTGACCCACAGCTCGGCCTCCTCCCCGGACTCGAAGCGGCCGAGGAAGGTCATGGAACGCTCCCCGCGATTCGCGAAGGCCACATACACCCGAAGGCGGTCTTCTTGGATCTCGAAGGCGGGGACTTCCATCACGATCCCCTGGACGGGGCGGCTGAGATAGCCGACGGCGAAGCGGCCCTGTGCGCGAACAGTGGGAGTGGGCGGGCGAGGAGTGGGCGAGGCCTGGACCGTTCGGGGAGTGGGTGACGGAAGGGCAAGCGGCTCAGGCGTCGGAGAAGGCGATGTCGGACGCGGCAGGCTGCAGGCCGCGCTGAGAGCGGCCAGGATCAGGCCGGATCGCCAGATCATAGCCAGCCACTGACGCATACGGTCCCCCCATCAACGACAACGGTTTGATTGGGCGTCCGGGTGGTTGCCCGACCAGCGCAGAGAGGAGAATCAGATAGAGACAAAAAGGAGCTGGCTTACACCCGATCCATCGGCCTGCTTGTTTCCCCGGGAACGGGCGTCTCAGTGGAGGATCCCCGGAAGGCGCGCCAGAGCACCCCCCCGAGGGCCCCGCCGCCGGCGGAGATCAATGGGATGATCAAAGCAGCCGCGCAGAAGCTGATGAGCCCCCCGAGGAGGTAATCCATCCCGGACGGCGGCTCGGGGAGGCCAAGCTGGCGGGCCAGCTCTCGGCTGGTGCCCAGGGTGGCCCCGAGAAGACTGCTGAACAGGATCCCTACGCCGGTTCCCAGAATCCCGCCGCCGGCAAAGGCCAGCCCGCCGATCAGGCCACGCTGAACCGCCTGATCTGACGGGGGGCGGCGGAAGGCGCAGGCGCCGAAGCCGGCCCCCACGCTCCCCAGCGGAGAGCAGCAGAGACAGGAGATCAGGGGACTGAGGATCCCTGCAGCGGCCGTGATAACAAAACCGATGAGGCCAATGATCAGCTCGACCATTTTCTTCGCCTCCGGGATCGGTTCGGACGGAAAGCCTGCGCTTATTATACGTGAGATGGCACGGCGCATCATCGAATAGGGGTCAGTAATTGACCGCTCGATCCCCCAGCTCTTGCGTCCACGAGATCTAGTGCCCTCTGCATCGCTGGACGCAACAAAGAAGGGGACAAGGCCTAAACGGAGCCTCGTCCCCCTTGCTGACAATCCCCAGTTCTAATAATCCTCGATTTCCGGAACCGGAGGGCCTTCCAGCATGAGGCGAGAAGCGGGAAGAGCAAGGGTGTCACAAAACCAATGAGGGGAAAGCATCCTCGCCTCGTCATGGGGATATTCGAACCAGCAGGGTCCACACGGATCTACTTACGGATCCTGCAGGCCAGCCCTCCGGCATCTTGTGCGGCGCTCCGCGCAGTTCGCGACGGTCGGGGCAGAAGCCCATCGGGTTGCAGGGCCCAGGGCGACTTGATGGGCAGGTGATCACCGGACCAGCCGGATCCCCCATTCGAACTGAAACCAGTAGTAGACCATCGGCGTTTCAGGGTTAGGGCTGCAATCCCAGGACCGATAGCGCCAGCGCCTCAAATAAACCTCTGCGGTGGCCTGCGCATGAACTCGCTGGTTCTGACCGCCCACGATCG
The DNA here is from genome assembly GCF_025055495.1 of Thermoflexus sp. Lineage (GTDB taxonomy): Bacteria > Chloroflexota > Anaerolineae > Thermoflexales > Thermoflexaceae > Thermoflexus. The sequence continues at coordinate 1,969 of NZ_JANWXB010000220.1, forward strand.
GGCCGGCCAGACCGAACATCCGCTGTCCGTCCGCATCCACCAGGATCTGCCGCAGAGGATATCCGAGGACCATCCAGAACTCCGGCCCTCGGTAGACGCGGTAGGAGAGGAGCTGACTGCCGTTCAGGCGGGCATACTGAACGGCTGCGGCATACCCCATCTGCAACCACAGTGCGGTCTGCCCGCGGTTCTGGTCATACAGCGCCACGACCTGGGAGGGAGGCGTGCCCGCCGGGACGCAGAGTTCCCATGTCGTCGAAAGGTATCGAGCGATCTCCTCGGCGCCGGCGAGGGCGCCGGCATCGATGGCCGTCACAGCCCGGTGCCGGGCGTATCCGATCAGGGCGAAGTTGTAGAGCACCGCCGAGCCGAGGAGGAGCAGGAACCCCAGGAGGATCGTGGCGAGGGCCGAGGCGCCCCGCTCCTCGCCGGCCCAGCGCCGCGCCCTCACCACCGCCGTTCCCAACGCATCCACGCCACCACCTCCACGGGAGGCAGCTGGATCCGCTCGTGCAAGCTGAAAGGAAGTGGCACGAGCGGAGGCCGCACCTGCACCCAGCATCCTCGGGCATCCCCTCTGCCCATCGGCTGGGCCGTCCATCCGGGGGACCAAGCCCCCAGCACTCGCTGGGCGGCGGCCAGGCCGCTGCGGTTGACCGCCTCCTGCCGTGCGCACTCCCGGGCGGCCGCGGAGGCCACCATCGCGGTATACCCAACGGCCAGCAGCTGCCAACCCACCAGCACAAACAGAAACAGCAGCGGCAACCCCGCGACTAGCTCCACCGTTTCCGCCCCGCGCTCATCCTGGATCGCCCAGCGCCACCTGCGCATCCATATACCCCCTGTGTTCTGTTTCTGCTTCTGCAGCGACGCCGAATTCCCACGAGCGCTCGATCATCCATCTCGCTCCACTCCAGGCGCCGCTGAGACGGTCGGACGCGCAAAACTCACAACTCACCGACGCTTGAACACGCCTTAGAGGGCCGGATCTACGCCGGACCCCTCATCACCGCCCGGCCAGGGACACGATGATCCCGATAACCGCACCGGAAATCACCGCCTCGATCCCAGACCGCGCCGCCCGCTTCCAGCTCCACTGCTCCAGCGGCAACGAATAGAGCATATAACCGAAATAGGCAATCACCCACAAAGGAATTAGAACGAGCTTGTAGACGATCTCGTGCCAGATCGTCCATCGTCCTGCGGCCATCTCCCGAATCGCTATAGGCTTCGCGATGAGAAAGGCATAGATGGATGCCACGATCAGCACACTGATCATGATCGCGAAGCCGAGGATCTGGATCGGCTTTAGGGAGAACTTCTCCCGATTCATGACCACCTCCGAGAAGATTGAAGAATAAAATACGCGGCCGCGCATTACAGTCCTATATTTTTCTTGATAACCTCCCAAGAAATCCGATTAGCAATCTGCATCACTGATTTAGGCGGATTGAGGCGAATTCCTATCTGGCGAAGCTGGCCGATCCCCCGCGCAGCAGCAGATCCGAATACCTGTTTGTTGTATAGACGACCAAGCTTATCTCCAATGAATGTCTTAGCAAACTCATTTAATGGAGTGCGCCAACTGATCTTCCCCTCCCGCGCATCCTGAATGGTCCCAATCAAAGCTCCAAGCGCAGCTTTGACAAAGTCTCCAGCGATCATTTCTGTGAGCACACCGCCGGCAACCGCAAGCCCCAAGTTTGGGAGATCAATTTCACTTAAAGGAGTTGTTAGAAAATAAGAAATCGCCGAAGAAATCCCGCCGATAGCCCCCTTCCCCATGGCCAACTTCAGAATCCCAGAGATGCCCAGCTTCCACAATGCTGCCCCTCCAGATGCCAGGAGCCCGCCTATCGCTGCGCCTTGCGCGACGAACGCAAAGGCGCCCCCCCATGTCTGTTGGTCTTTCGGGGCGCCGAAGTGATACAGGAATCCAAACAATAGCGCTCCCAGTGCAGCGCCAATAGCAATTGCCCATCCCAGCGGCGTAAGCCCCACAAGCAAGGCAATCCCCGCAGCCACACCCAAGATCAGCAGCGCAGTTAATCCCCCCGCGACGATCCCCTTGTGCTCGTCCAGCCAATTCCAAATCGCCCTCGCCCCATCCTGAAGTGTCTGCCAGACCTGCGTGGCAGTGCGCTTAGCGTCCTCCCATCGATCCGTCAGCCACTTCCACGCGCCATCCCAGAAGTTATGTCCTCTGGATTCTGAAAAGTCTGGCCGCACCGTGGGCCCGGAGGGAGACCGAGCACCAGGTGGTTGGGTTCCAGGCGGACGGGCTCCGGGAATGCCCGAGCCATCGCCGACCGCGGAGCCCGCCCCCGGACACGCGCCCGCACCTTCCAGACACCATACGTATTGCTGGAGCGCCTGCCGGATCGGCGCAGCCACCTGAGCTCCGCCTGGGCCGCTCAGGTAGCGGGTTACCGCCCCCATCAGCGCCAGCACCACCAGGGCTAGCGCCACCCACTCCAGCGTCTGCACCCCCCGCTCAGCTTGCCACCAGCGCAGCACCCTGAGCTTCATCGATCCTTCACCCCCTTGCGCTCTGGATCAGCGGGGCCTCCTCGTCATCCCCTCACCGCTTAGCAGATCGAGCCTGACACAGTGGCTTCAGTGTCTCTGCATCATCCGAAGTCTGGCCCTCCGCCTCGGTATGACAGCAGCAGGTTCACCCCCGGAGGCCACAGATCAACCTAGCTGCATTGTTCTTCAAAAACCCGATCCCTCTCTCACAGCCAGAAGGCTGCGCATAGCGCAATCTTCACCCCAGCTCTCGGATGCCTAAGCAACAATGGATCTCATGGCAGAAACAAGGAAACGGCTGCGCCCTCCCTTCCTCATCGGGCGCAGCCCATCACTCTGCGCGAGGTTGGGCAATTGTGAGCACCTTCACCGTTGTTGTGTTAAGCTCTGGAAGAAGTGCTGGATTGCACCCACCACCGCCCGGCCGACCGTGTTCTCGCCCTGATTGCCCAGGAACGCTGCGATCGCCCCCAAGAACGCCAGGATCACGATCGCCAACGCCACCCACTCCAGGGTCTGCAGCCCCCGGGCATCCTCCAGCCACCCCCGGAGCCACGCCCGCACGCGCAGATACTCACTCAGCATGCCCTCGAACACCTTGTGCATCATGGCCAAACCTCCTTCTGTTTTTTATTTTGGGATCTGTGGGATCAGCCGGTCCGCTCGATCGGAAACGGGGAGAAGGGACCCAGCAGAGGTTGAAGGGTGTTGCCCAGCCCTTCGAAGAAGCGCTGGATTGCGCCCGCTACCGCCCGACCGACCGTGTTCTCTCCCTGGTTGCCTAGGAACGCTGCGATCGCCCCCAAGAACGCCAGGATCACGATCGCCAACGCCACCCACTCCAGGGTCTGCAGCCCCCGGGCATCCTTTGCCAGCCTGCTCAGCCAGCCCTGGAAATCTCTCGCCCGATTCATCATCCAGCATATTCGCTCGCTCATAACTGGCCCTCCTGTATACACTGTATCGGAAGACACCGGGCTCTCCGGCCTGCTGAAGATCAACGGCCTGGACATCCACTTTAATCGTATCGAACCCACCTTCCGCTTGCGTTAACCGAGCGTTACAATTTTGATTAGCCGTTGACAACCAACGGCTAGGATTTTGTCTTTGTCATGCATCAGCCCCATAGCACCCAGAGGGTCCCGATGGCCAGCCCTGGCCCCATTGGTAGGGTGCGATCCGGCGGCAGGCGACGCAGGACCCACAGAATTCCTCCCGCCAGGGCCGTCAGGCCGAAGGCGATCAGCAACAGGTCAATGATCCGCGGGAACCCGCTGGTCAGCCCCAGGGCGATTCCCAGCTTGAGATCTCCTGCGCCAGCCCGCTCCGGCCCCATCAGCAGTGCGGGCAGCAGGAACACGAGGATCGCCACCGCCGCTCCTGCCAGCGCGCTCTCCCCCCGTCCCTGCACCCATCGGATCAGGCCGACAACCCCGATGGCCGGCAGGGTCAGCGCGTTGGGAATCCGGCGCGCCCGCCAGTCGGTGATCGACGCCGTCAACGCCACTGAGGAGATCCCGATCCGAAGCACCAGCTCCACTTCCGCCATACAACTGTCCTCCATCCGTCCACCTACTCCTCGATACGGCCATCGGATGCCATGCCACTGCCCTCCTCCCTCCACGTCGGGCCCTCCACCAGCGCCGGCGATGGACTGCGGGGGAAGATCAGACGCACGTGCAGAACGCCCTCAGGTCCTTCGAACAGCTCCATCGTCCCCCGGTGGGCCCGCATCAGCTCGTCCACCAGATATAGGCCTAGGCCCATCCCCGCGCTCGGTCCTCCGAAAACGCCGCCGCAAACCTCCACCATCACCCGCTCGCCCTGCCCCCCGATCATCCGTATGACCTCCTCATCCCGGCTATGTCGCAGGGCGTTCTCCAGCAGGTTCCCGAAGATCTGCCGCAGGCGCACGGGATCGGCCCGCACCGGGAGGGGGATCTGTGACAGGTGCAGCTCCAGCCGTCGGCCCATCGCCTCGAAGCGGGGCGCATAGGCCTGGGACATCGCGATCAGCAACTCGGCCAGATCCAACGGCTCCGGACGCAGCGGGAACACCACCTGGTCCTCCCGGGCGGCGATCAGCACATCCTCCATTAGACGCTGCAGGTGCCAACCGTGCGCCAGCGCCTGTTCCACCCGCCGGTCCATCTCCTCCCGGGAAGGGGCCGCCCGTAGATCTTCCAGCTCCCGGATCACCATGCTCAGCGGCATCAGCAGCTCGTGGGCCGCGGTCATCAGGAAGCGGCGCTGGGCCTCCCGGAAACGCGAGAGGGCAGCGGCGATCTCCCGCATAGACTCCGCGATCTGCCCCAGCTCGTCCCAGGAAGAAAGCGGCAGGGGCGGATTGGAGGCTCCGGCGGCGATGGCCCGCGCGGTCTCCCGGATGCGCTTCAGCCAGACCGAAAACCGCACCCACAACCAGAGGTGAACGGCGAGCAAAGCCACCCAGATCCCCAGCGAGATCCCTAACAGGCGGAACCAGAAGGCCGGATCCCGGCAGGCCAGGCATCCGATGTTATACTGTCCCAGGGCCAACTGGCGACCATCCGCCAGGGCAACCCCTAAGGGGGATACACCGGAGTGAGCGACCGGGAAATCCGACGGCAGGGCATAGAGGGTATAGCCTTTCAGCCATGGCGAAACCTCCTGCAACGCCGCCTCTAGGGAAACCCCATCCTCCCGTCGTGCCCACAGGTATGCGCTCAGCAGGCCCGCCATCGCCTCCTGATGGGCTTGGGAATGGCCTTCCAGCAGATCGGCGATCTCCTGGGGAAGGGCAATGAAAAGGTTCAAATACACTGCGCTCGCTCCCACCAGGGCAATCGCCAAGTATTGCGCGCGCCAGGCGGAGATCCAGCCCCTCATTCCCGAACCTCCAGCCAGTAGCCCTCCAGGCGGTTCCATCGCACGCGCACACGGTCCCCAAACGCCTGACGGAGCTTCCCCCGCAACCGATGGACCAGCACGCGCACCGCCCCCTCGCTGAAGGCAATAGGATCCCCTGGTTGGGGATCACCCAGTTCCGCTGCGCTCCTGGGCCGCTGGGGCGGGGCGGTCAGCCGCGACAGCAGCGTGAACTCCCCTGGAGTGAGGTGGGCGACGGCCTCGCCCAGCTGCACGGCACGATCCCGAGGGTCCAGCCACAGGGGGCCCCATCGCCTAGGCGCCCATCGGTCCGCCCGCCCCCTCCGGCTCAGGGCGCGCAGCCGGGCCGCCAGCTCCGCCATCGCAAAGGGCTTCACCATGAAATCGTCCGCTCCCGCCTCCAGCGCTCGGACGCGCAAGTCTAGATCCCGATAAACGGTCAGCACTAGGATCGGCAGGGGATTAGGCACCGGAAGCGCCCGAAGCGCGCGCACCGCCTCCAGACCATCCGCGTCCGGCAGCGAGAGATCCAGGACAATCAAGTGCGGACGCGGTTCGCGGGCCATCTGGGCCACGGCGTTCTGCAGCGTGGTCGCTAACACGACCTCGAATCCTTCCCGGATGAGCCCCTGGCGGATCGACAGACCCAGTTCCGGGTGATCCTCCACCAGGAGCACCCGGGGCCGATCCACAGGAAGCTGCTCATCATATCCGCTCATAGACACGGTGCGCACGCGAAGTCCATCCGTCGGTAAACGGGAAACCACCTGATCTTCCGGGGATCCGATCATCGAACCCCCCACAGGATGATGGTCCCATCCTCAGAGCCAGAGGCCAACAGCCGACCATCCGGTGAGACGGCGAGGGCGTTCACCGTATCGGAAGGATCCAGCAAGCGCTGCAAGACAGCGCCGTCCGCTGCCCGGATCGCTACGATCCCGCCAATACCCCCTGCGAACAGCAGCTCGCCGTCCGGGGAGAAGGCCAGGCTCCGGATGCCGATGGACGGGCTCAGACGGACATCGAAAACCGATTCGCCCTCCGGGACCGACAGGAGCCACACCTGGTTCCCTAAGCCCACCGCCAGCCGTTGCACCTGCGGGTGGAAGGCGGAGACCGCCATCCCCCGCCCGCTTAGGTCGAAACGCGCGGCCAGGCTCAGATCCTCCCCTTTCCACAGGAAAACGGCGGAGAAGACCCGGCCCTCGGTATCCACCAGGAGTCCACTAGACGCCAGCCATTGTCCACTTCGATCCAGGGACAGGAAGGACCGATAATCCCAATCCTGGAGCGTCCGGATCGGAAGCCCGCGAGGGATGCCCTCCAGCAGGCGGGCCGCGCTGGGGCCCGATGGGAACACGTGCACTCGATGGCCGATCCCCCCTACGGCCACCCACCGGCCCTCCGGGCCCACAACCACGTTCGACAGCCATTCCCCATCCCCCTGCATCTCCTGGAGCAACTGTCCCTCGGGGATGGACCAGCGGCGGACCCAGCCGTCTGCCCCGGCGGAGGCGAGCCATCCCCCTTCCGGGCTGAAGGCCATCCCACCGATCCAGAGGGCGTGACCACCCCACTCCTTCACCAGCTGGCGCTCCGGAACGGACCAGAGCCGGATCGTTCCATCCGCATATCCGGCTGCCAACAACGATCCCTCTGGATGGAAGGTCAACGCCTCCACATACATCCCTGCCTCTCGCCGCTGGATGACCCCATCGGGCTCGCCGCGGGAGTTGAAGGCCATCAGCGTCCCATCGGAAAATGAGGCCCCAATCCGTCCATCCGGAAGAATCGCCACGCGATCCACCCAGGCCACCGGATGGATGAACTGGACCTCCCCCTTCCCCTGAGGAAGCGTCCATCGCCAAACGGCCCGATCGGTTGCCCCGGAGATCAGGGCAGTGCCATCCGGGGTAAAGGCCAAGGAGGTCACCACCCCCGCATGGCCCTGCAGCGTTTGCACCACCGCGCCATCGGAGACCCGCCAGAGGATGACCTGCCCGTGAGTTCCCCCGACCGCTGCCAGCTCCCCCTCTGGATGAAGCGCCAGGGCGGTCGCCCATGTGGCTCCTGTGGGCAGCGTTCGAAGTTCCCGGCCCGTGGTGAGGTCCAGAACATGGGCCCGGCCGTCGCTCGCCGCCGCGATCAGACGATCCCCGGGGGGAACGAAGACCAGATCAAAGATCCGCAGCGCCCCCAGGCGGATCGTGCGCTCCAGCGACCCCTCCGGGAAGCGCCAGAGGTAAAGGGTCCCTCCCGCCGCCCCAGCCGCCAGTCGAATGCCATCTGGGGAAAAGGCCAGGCTCTCCACCAGCACCCCTCCGTCGGGGCGCAGGATCCGAACGACCGCCTGCTGCGCGACCGACCAGAGAAAGATCTCCCCATGCTCCGCGCCTAGGGCCAGCCACTGCCCGTCGGGGGAGAACGCGCTGGCGATTATCGACGTTGGGGAAGGCAACGTGATGACGCGAACCGTGGAAAGGGAGATCGGATCCAGCCACTCGACGGTGTCGCCGATGGGCCAGGCGATCCAGCGGCGGTCCGGCGAGAGGAGCATCCCCATGGGGATCCGATGACTGCCCCAGCGGATCAGCGGCCGAATGCGCTGGGGAGCTGCAGATAGGGGCCGATCGGGCATGATCGGCGGGGAGAGCATTGGGGAAGAAATGGGAAGAAGGACGGATGAACGTTCAGAGAACGGGGTGGGGGAGATGGAGAGGCCCGGCGGCGGAGAGGCGGCTCCCCCTCCGTCGACCGGAACAAGCCCGAGGATCCATCGGGCCAGAAAGAGGCCGACGACACAACTCGCGACAGCGACGCCGATCAGGAGGAAAGCCAGGCCTGCCACACGCCCCCTGCGTCGGGCAGCGGACTGCCGCCGCAGTTCGGCCAGCCAGTCTCGGGCACTTCTGGAAGCGCGCGCCGCATCGGGCTGCAAACGGACGATCTCCTGCAAGGCGCTCTGCGCACGATCCAGCGCGCCGGCGGCGACGGCCTGTTCCGCCTCCCCCCACAGGGCCTCCACCCGGAGGGTGCGCTCGCAGCGTTGATAGGCCTCCAGACATCCGAGCTGGCGGGCCTCCTCCGGGAAGCGTTCCAGCAGCCAGGCATAAAGATCCGCCGCCTCCGCCCACGCGCCGGCGGCTTCCCAGCGGCGGGCTCGCTCGATCGATCGGTGAAGGATGGATGCTGGGCTTTCCTGTTCCATGGGTTCCATTCATTGCCTCCGCGCGCGGCAGGCTTTACTGATCAGCCAGCTGGCGCTTTGCGGATCCAACGAGAGGAATCGAAGCCGAGGACAGCTCTCCCCCACAAAACAACATCCAGGCGGGGTGGATCGTTCAGCCTCGGAGGCTTGCCGGGACCTCGATCAGCGAGGGAAGAGCCCCCGGCTCAGCAACTGCAGCACCAACCCCCCGGTCAGCATGCACATCACCGCGGGTCCGATGATCAAGGCCACCAGCATGCTGGCGATCGGGCCCACCCTTCCCACCCGCTCCCGCGCCTTTTGGATCCGCCGCGCGCGCATGTCCGCTGCCAGCCGGGAAACGGTGGGGGTTAGAGGCTGGCCCAGACGCTCTGCCTGCAGCATAGCCTCCACCCATACCAATAATTCGGGCGCGGTGTTGCGCTCCATCAGCCGCCGATACGCCTCTACCCGGGGAACGCCCATCGCCAGCTCCTGCAGGAGACGCCGCAGTTCCTCCCCCAAGGGGTTCTGCATCCGACCGGCCAGCTGTTGTAGGGCGGTGTCGAAGGAGAGGCCGGCCTCGAGCAACACGGCCAGGGTATCCAGGAAATCCGGCACCGCCAAGCCGATCTGTCGCTGTCGACGCTCGATCAGTCGGTTCATCCAGAACGTCGGTCCAAGGAACCCGCCGGCCGCCGAGAGGACAGCGAGGATCAGCATGCATCCGCCGAAGCCCAGGAACAGATCCAACAAGTAGAGCAAAACTCCCAGCCCAGCCCCGGCGATCCCCCCAAGCATATGCATCCCGTAGAAGGCTTCCACCGTGAGCCCGAATGGATAGCCCGCCTGAGCCAGAGAGCGGGCCAAACGCTCCCGACCCAGGAGACTCCAGAACGCCGGGACCTGGTGGGCCAGCTGCAGCGACCAACGTTGAATCCGCTCCCCCAGCGATGGCCCCTCGACGGCGGCCGCGTAGGCCCGTTCCAACCGCAGCCGGGTCTCCGAAGGGAGGGACCAAGTCCAGACCGCAGCGCCGATGAGGGCGATCGCCAACAGCGCCATGCAGGCAAACACAACCACCATTACCTATACCTCGACGCGCGTGATGCGACGGATCAGAAGGAAACCGGCCAGCTGGAGGGAAAAACTGAACCCTAAGATGATCCAGCCGAGCGGCTGGGTGACCAGGGCATCGATCAATCCAGGCATCAGCGCCCGGAACAGCAGCAGGAAGGCTAGGGGAAGAGCGATCACTAGGATAGCGCTGAACCGGGGCTCCTCCGTGAGGGCGCGGATCTCGCGCTGCATGCTCCGGCGCTCGGCAATGGTGAAGGCCAGCCGCTGCAGGACCTGCGCAAGGTTCCCGCCCGCCCGCTGTTGCACCAGGATCGCTGTCGCCATTAATTCCAGGTCCGGGGACGGATACAGCCGAAGCAGCTGCTGAAGTGCCTCCCCAAGGGGATAACCCAGCATGAGCTGCTGATACACCCGCCGGAGGGCTCCGGCGGCTGGCTGAGGCAGGCGAGCCGACGCTTCGCCGATGGCCTGGATAATGGTCTGGCCCGCCCCCAGCCCCCGCGCCAGGGTGTCCGCCACCTCCGGAAGCTGCTCGGCGAATCGGAGGGCCCGCCGCCGCGCCCGATAGACCAGATAGCGCCGGGTTCCCCATCGCACCCCTAAAACGGCCAGCGAAAAAACAAGGAAGGGATCCAGGCGGATGAACAGGAAGTTCAGATACATCACCACGAAGACGGCGAAGCCCTGAAGGGCCACCACCTCGTGCGGGCGCATCGAGAGATCTGCGGCCTCCAACATCCCGGCCAGCCGCTGCCCCGGCCCGCTCTCGTCGAAGCGGGCGGCCAGATCCAGCAACAGGCTACGGGCCCGGCCGGGCCCGGCGACCAACGCCTGGGCGCGCCCGCCGATCTCCCGACGCTCCAGATGATGAACCAAATGGGCACCTAAGGCCAGCCCAGCCAGGACTCCACTCAGCGCCAAACCGATCGCAAACATCATCATCGGCGTCATCCCCATCGCTCCACTGAGCGGGCTGCGAGAACCCGACGTAGGACGAGGAAAGCCGCCCCGGCCAGCGCAGGCAGCAGGCACAGGAAAGCAGCCGGAAAGCCCCCCCGTGCCCTCGCCACCGTGAGCTCGATCTCTCCGCCCAGGACCGGGGCGTTTGCCTCCTCTCGCAGGCGCAGACGAATGGTCTGGGGCTCGCCGCCGCCTCGCAACTCGATCACTTGTCGGATCACCTCGCGGGCAGGGACCTGGAAAGCAGAGGGCAACGCCTGCACAGAGCCTTGCGGATCCTCCACCTCCACCCGAAGGCGCGCCGGACGGTCCAGGGTGGAGGTGATCACCAGCGTGAACTTCCCGGGAAGGTTCAGGCGGGTCGGCAAGGCCTCCGGGGCCACCTGCACCTGCCCCGCAAAGGGTGAAGCCACTGGGAAGTCCAGGACGACCGCCTGAGGATAGACTAGGGAGCGGCCCTCTCGGGTGATCCGAATCTCCGCCAGCGCCAGGAAACGTGCCTGTCCGGGGTTAGGAGCTTTCAGGCGCCAGGTCCATCCGACCTCGGTCACCTTGGAGTGCTCAGGTGTTTGCCAGTCCGAGCCGCCGATCCGCCAACCGGCCCATCGCCAGATCACTTCCTCCACTCCCGCGGGGCGCTCCACCGTGATCGTGAGCGGAACATTCACTACGGGGGAAATCGGGGCCTGAACCGTTAGAGCAGGCAGATCATTCAGAAATTCCAGCCAGACGGGTTGCTCCCATTTCATCCCCTCCCACTCGAGCCGGAAGGCACCGGCCACCGGCTCGGCCTCCCAGGATGCCTTCTCGGAGAGGCCTCCAGCCCGTCTATCTCCCGCGACCCGATCGGCTGACCCACCGTCATCCCGCATACGGATCTCCTCGTCTCCGACGACCAAGCTCAACCTCGCCGGAGTTGGAAGGGCAGGCACCTCGGCCTCCACATAGAGCGGTCCGGTCGTGGGCAGGACCCATCGGCGGCTTGACCCTGGCATCGCTGGTCCTAGGGGATCCCTCAGGCCGATTAAAATCGCCAGCTCCGCCTCCTGGGTGCCCTCGATGCGGATCCGCCATTCACCGCCATAATCGCCGGGCTCCAGCAGAGTGACTACCTCCAGCCCATCCGTGGTCAGCCGGTCCGTCTGCGGCTGAGCGGCAGGACCCATCCAGTCCTGACCTTGATGCGAAAGCTGCGCCAAGCGGGCGCTTCGATCGGGCCGGAACAGGACAAAAGCCGCCCAGGTGGTTCGGGGTGGGAGAATCAGCGAACGATCCGCCCCGGGGAGCAAGGTGGTCTGAGCGAGCCAGCGATGGGGAGAGAGAGCCGTGGCCATCCGTAGCCCAGCCATTCGCCAATCCAGGGAAGCCGTTTGCGCCCATCCCCCAGAAGCCCCGCTTAGGAAACGATCCAGACGCCCTAGGCCACCCTCGAGGGACAGTCCATAGAAGGGGCGAACCGGCGGGCCCTGCAACCGAACGGCAGCCGAGCGCAGACGCTCCTGGCCAACTGGGGAGGTCGGATCTCGACGGGCCAGCGCCAGCAGCGCCTGGTAAAAGGCTGGATCTTCTAAGCGCCCCAATGCTCGGAGAGCTTGATCCACTCCTCCGGCCCAATTCGCCTCCCCGCCGTCGAAGCCGCCGATCCGGCGAAGGCTCTGGCGGGCCGCTGCACGTCCCTCCCCCCTGGAGATCAGGCCAGACGTGAGCCAGCGGGGCGCGCTCCCAACCCTTAGGATTCCGACGCGGTCCCGAGGACCTGCCGCGGTGATCCAAAGGGAGATCAACTCCTGCATTCGAGCGCGGACTTCCGGGCCTGGATCAATGCTCGAGCGATCGACGAGGATCACCATATCGACAGCATCCGCCGCCCGCTGTGCCGTCGCCTTTCCAGAGGAAATTCCAGCCGATAGCAGCAAAGCCAGAATCCAGATCAGACGCCGCACCGGATCAGACTCCTGATGACAAACTCGCAAGACCTCGACAGCCTCCATCCTCAAACATCGAGCGGCCAGCTCGTTATGCCGAAGAGGATTATGGGCCACTCAGCGCGATCAGGCGGCAGGTGACCAGCGTCGTGATCGGCAATAGCCAAATTGCTACCCACACGACACGGGCCACCGGGTGGCTCACGCGCATCCACAGCCACCCAACCCCGGAGATTACGCCAGCTGTTGCGATCGCTGCCAAGACCCATCCGCCGATTGGATCGCGGTCCCACCTGCTGGCAATCCCTGTGATTAGGATGATTGAGAGAAACGCGTTCCATATACCCAGCCAGCCACGGAAGTTTTTATTCGGGGATAGCATGTTTAATTGCCCCCTTTTTGGACAGCTCCGCACAACTTGTTCGCAGAATGAGGGATTGAATGCATGAGAATGATTAGGCCCGCGAATCTAAGAGCACAAGAACAAAGACTGCGAGAGAACAAAGATTGGGATATAACAGACAGTAAAATCAAGATAAAAATCCGGGATGTCATATGAATTATCCCTACTATTCAATTTTCATGGAAATTTACACAGCGCGCCTTCCGCCGTCTCTCACCAGCTAATTAACGCGGTAGATCAGCAAAGATGCAGAATCGCGCAAACTCAAGAGCCGAGAAGCAAAGAGCGCAACAAGATGGATAACAAAACAGCAACTACAATCCAAAATAAGGTGAATATTAGCGTTGATACGCCATGTTCTCGGATAATTCGAGTAATATACAATCCAATTCCTATGACAAATAATATCACAGCTCCAGCAAGATACATAAGCTTTGTCAACTGAAACAACTGTTCTTCTGCTAAATACATTATAATCGGGCCTAACAGAAATACCCATGCTAGGAAAAAGATAAAAATAATAGTTTCGATTCGGTTTGGCTGCGGCATATCTATCCTCCAAGTATTCCATATCTGGGAAGATTCGCATTCATATTATAAACTATTTATTTTTCAGGAGATTTGATAAGATTTTTGGTGGCCCTTTTGTAAGGTATTTCGTTAAAATTTCTTGTGTAACGCTCTCTATTATCTCTGAAACAGGAAAAACTTTGAATATTATGAGAGTAACCAAAGTCACAACTCCAGTCACCGTATACTCTTTTGCTCCTGGCATGTCGCCGGTTATAACACCGCTGAGATACATCATGCTGAAATTGATCAATACAATCGCAGCCACATTTGCAACAGGCTTGGTAATAGCACTAAAGACAGTCTTTGCCTTGGCGAATAGAGAACCTGCCTGCAACGCCGATTTGTAGACTTTCAAAATGCCCTTCACGCCCTCTAAGCCCTGTGCAAATCCATAAGTGGCCATTGACGTTAAATATGTGAATGCGGCATTGACGAATCTTTCTTGCAACCAGGGAAGAAGACCTCGCTGATCAAGGTCGTGAAAATTCCAAAACATATCGACGATCACGGAAATCACAGTGGGGATTATCCCCCCCTTGAGCAATTTAAGAATCCCGAATTTTATTCCTCCAATAACCAGTCCGACGGCTGTCGCACCGGATGTCAGGGCAGTTGTAAAATATCTCAAGAATCCTCCCTGCGGATCTTTCCACTGAGCATATGCCCCGGCAATTATCGCAACAACGAGCGCGACCAATCCAGCGATGATCGCAACTGTCAGCACCTTGATGATTCCAAGAGTGAATAAAACAGCAATTGCAGCGATCAACAAGAGGCCAGCCAGCAACCCAGCAAGGGCTCCCTTCAGCCATGTGTTCCACTGTTGCTGAATCCACCTCCAGGCTGCCTCAAGTTCTCTGTAAATCGACTCGCCTATTGTTTCGATCCACCTCCAGATCTGCTGCGCTGTTCTCCTGATGCCCGGCCATATTACCTCTGTCCAGCACTCCAGCGGGTTCGTTATACACCACCACGGGTCCCAACGAGGGCGTTGCGGTTGATCAGGCGTTTGGAATACCTCCCGCATGCAATCGAAATCCAGACGCTCTACACAATCGAACAGCGCCTGGATGGTTTCCCCAACTGCCCGCCCCGTGGACTCGGAGGCCCGGTAAGTGAAGTAGAAAGCCACGGCGGCCATCAGGCCCAGGATGACCAACCCCAGGGCCACCCACTCCAACGT
>NZ_JANWXB010000240.1 GCF_025055495.1 Thermoflexus sp.
ATTTTTCTCCCCCCTCTCCAGGGCCCATGAGGCCCTGGAGAGGGGGGAGGGGCTTGGTCTGCTTCCCTCCCAAGGGCGCCTGGATCGGGCTTATCGCCTGAAATCGCATGTGGCGTAAAAAATCTTTCGGGGGCGGGCTGGGGGCTTTGGCCCCCAGGCCCTGTTTCTCAAAAAGATCCCCACCTGCACCATTGGTGGGTAAGGCACCACCGGATTCCGAAAGGGAGCGCTCAACGCCATGCTCATTGTGGATGCCCATGAAGATCTGGCCTGGAACGCCCGATCGTTCGGACGGGATTACACCCAGTCGGCGTATGTCACCCGGGAGCGAGAGGAGGGAACGGAGATCCCACGCTTGAATGGGCGATGCATGCTGGGCCTTCCCGAGTGGCTGGCCGGTGGAGTGGCGGTGATCTTCGGGACGATCTTTGTGATGCCGGCGCGCCGGGCCCGATCCCCTCTGGAGCGCGTCTATCGCACGCCCGAGGAGGCCTACGTCGAGGGGATGACCCAACTGGATTACTATGAACATTTAGCCGACGCCCATCCCCGCTTTTGCTTGATCAACACCCGGAGGGATCTGGAAGCCGTGCTGGAGACCTGGAAAGCGCCCTTTCCGGATCCAGATCCTCGAAGGATCGGGATCGTCCGGTTGATGGAGGGCGCGGATCCGATCCGCCGGCCGGAGGAAGTGGAGGTCTGGTATGAGCGGGGGGTGCGGATCATCGGCCTGGCCTGGGGCGCCACCCGCTATGCGGGCGGGACCGGGGAACCGGGCCCGCTGACGGATGAGGGGCGCCGCCTTTTAAAAGCGATGCAGGAGTTATCGATCATCCTGGACCTCAGCCATATGGCGGAGCGGAGCTTCTTCGAGGCCCTGGACCGCTATGAGGGTCCGGTCATCGCCAGCCACTCCAATCCCCAGGCGGTGGCCCCGGGGGATCGTCAGCTTTCCGATGGGATGATCCGGGCGCTGGCGGATCGGGATGGGGTGATCGGGGTGGTGCTCCATAACGGAATGCTGAAAAAGGGGTGGACACGAGGAGATCCGAAGGAAGCGGTCACGATCTGGGATGCGGTGCGGGCCATTGATTACATCTGTCAGCGGGTGGGGGATGCACGCCACGTTGGGATCGGAAGCGATTTCGATGGGGGATTTGGAGCGGAGTCAGCGCCGGCGGAATTCGACACCGTAGCCGATCTCCCGAAAATCGCCCAGGCGCTGCGGGAGGCTGGCTTCGCGGAGGCGGATATCGAAGCCGTGATGAGCGGGAACTGGTTGCGGATCCTTCGGAAGGGGCTTCCTTAACCCCCCACATGGGGATTTCGACCGAAATTCCCCTTCCCGGCGTCGAATGGGTTGCGGGGAAGGGAGAAACCATCGGTGCAGCACCTCTATGCGCTTGTAGAGGAGCACCACTCTTCCTTAGTCTTGGGAGGCAGAGGATGTGGCCGGCAGGGGAGGGGCCGGAGGAGCGACCGGTTCTGGTGATCGGAGCCGCGGGCCTGGATCTGAAGGGCTACGCGGCGGGGGCCATCCGGCTGGGCGCCACCAACCCAGGCCAGGTGCGCCGGAGTGTGGGCGGTGTGGCCCGCAACATCGCCGAAAACCTGGCTCGCTTGGGCCATCCGGTCATCTTGATCTCAGCGGTCGGGGATGATGAGGCCGGGCGCTGGGTTCTGGAGCGGACCCGGGGCGCGGGGGTGGACGTCGCCCATGTGACGATGGTTCCCGAAGGGCGAACGGGGGTTTACCTGGCGGTCCTGGACGAACAGGGCAATCTGGTGGTCGCCGTGGATGATATGGGGATCCTGGAGGCGATCACGCCGCGCTATCTCCAGACTCGGCGGGCTCTGTTTGAGCGGGCGGCTATGGTGGTGCTGGATGCGAATCTCTCCCCGGCTGCTTTGCGGATGGCGGTCCGTCTCGCCCGCCGCTTCAACGTCCCCGTGGCGGCGGATCCGACCTCGCCAACGCTGGCTATGCGCCTCCGGCCGATCCTTCCCGAGCTGCATCTGGTGACCCCGAATACGGCGGAGGCCGAGGCGTTAACCGGGCTGCCGGTTTCCAGTGTGGACGAAGCCCTCTTCGCGGCCCGATATCTTGCTGCGCTGGGGGTGAAAATCGCTATTGTCACCATGGCGGAGCTGGGCCTGGTCTATGCCGCAGGGGATCTCAGCGGGCATATCCCGGCCCTGCGCACGGAGATCGTGGATTTCACCGGGGCGGGCGATGCCCTCACGGCGGCGGTGATCTTCGCGCTCCTTCATAACATCCCGATCGAAGAAGCGGTCCGCCTGGGTGTGGCGGCGGCCACGTTGACCCTCCGTTCCCGGGAGACCGTCTCCCCGGACCTCAGTCTGGAGCGGCTGTATGAGCAGCTGGTGATCTAACGAGGGAGCACCTCGTTCACCTTACCGAGTTTAGAGCGGGGCCGCCCGAGGCGGCCTCTCACCCTCAGGATCGCTTGATGCGACTCGTCGGGAGAGCGCTCATGATATCGCGAACGACCTGGATGGAACAGTTCTTCCAGCTTCAAGAGGAGCTCGTGTCCTTGTTGCGCGAGCTGACCGTTCGGGAGTCGCCCACCACCGAGAAGGCGGCCGTCGATCGGCTGGGGGAGTTTGTGGCGGATCGCCTGCGCGATCTTGGGGCCCGAGTGGAACGCATCCCTCAGGAGACGGTCGGGGATCACTGGATCGCCACCTGGGGAGACCCGGAGGCCTCGACCCGGATTCTCACCCTCTGCCATCTGGACACCGTGTGGCCGCTCGGAACCCTGACCCGGATGCCGATTCGGGAGGAGAACGGACGGCTCTACGGCCCCGGGGTCTTCGATATGAAAGGGGGGATCGCGATCCTCCTGGGGGCCCTGCAGGGGCTCCGGGCCCTGAACGTTCGCCCACCCCATCAGATCCGTATGCTCTTCACCAGCGATGAGGAAACGGGGAGCGAGACCTCCCGACCTTTGATTGAGGAAGAGGCCCGGCGCAGCCATCTGGTGCTCTGTCTGGAGCCCGCCCTTCCCGATGGAAGCTTAAAGACCTTCCGAAAGGGGGTAGGGGATTTCGTGGTAGTAGCCCATGGTCGATCCGCTCATGCCGGAGCAGATCCTCAGCGCGGGGTCAACGCCATCGAGGAGCTGGCGTATCAGATCATGCGCTTGCACGGGCTGGCAGATCCCCGGCGGGGCACCACCGTGACCGTGGGCTGGATTCAGGGCGGCACCCGTCCGAATGTGGTGCCGGAATATGCGGAGATGGTGGTGGATGTGCGGGTGGCCACCCGGGCGGAAATGGATCGGATCGAGAAGGCCTTTCGGAACCTGCGGCCGGTCCTGGATGGCGCGCGCGTGGAGGTGCGGGGCGGGTTCAACCGGCCTCCAATGGAGCGCAACCCGCTGATGGTCTCTACCTTTGAACGGGCCCGGGCCATCGCGGCGGAATTGGGGCTGACGCTTACGGAAGGGGGAACCGGTGGGGGAAGCGATGCGAATTTCACGGCGGCACTGGGTATCCCAACGCTGGATGGCCTGGGGGCCATCGGCAACGGCGCCCATGCCCTCGATGAGCATGTGCGCATCGATTCCCTCCCTCCGCGGGCCGCCCTGGTCGCCGCTTTGCTGGCCCGGTGGACGGTATTATAGTTAGCGCAACTGATCCTCCGGGGGCCTTTCGGAGGCGGGGGGATTGGCTTCAGCAGCCCCACCCATCCCCCAAATGGAGCCCTCTGGGAATTTATGGGGTGGGATAGGCTATGCTCCCATATGGGGGCGCGGCCCATCGTCATCATCCCCATATCGGGGCTCCACCGGGCGGGGCGCCACGGAAGATCTCACAGAGGCAGAAGCGTTGAAAATTCCCCTCCCCGCGATCCTCCGGGCCGCGGGGAGCGGCTTACGCCAAATTCATTTCCAGATGGGGGCTTCCTTGCCATCGGAGATCTCCTTTCCCTCCCCCACGGCCCTTTGAGTTGCGGGGAGAGGGAAAGGTCCCCTGCCTGATGAAAGGGAAGGCGCTCAGGGAGTAAGTTGCGCTATTATAAAGCTGAGCATCATGCAGGCTCCCCTTTCCCGTAACGTCAGGTGGCGCGGGAAAGGAGGAGAGATTTTCTGCGGGGGCTGGCCGTTGCCCCACGCACGGAGGGGGTTCGGGGCTGGATAGCTGGCTGGAGCGGCCTGCCCGGCCCCTTACGTTCTTTGGCTGTGCAGCTCCTGACCAGAGGAAACACCTGTGATGCACGATGAGCTGATTCGCGCGGCTGAGCTGATCCGGCGCTCCCGTTATCTGGTCGCCCTGACCGGGGCGGGGATCAGCACGCCGTCCGGGATCCCGGATTTCCGGAGTGAGGGCTCGGGGCTGTGGACGATCTATGATCCGATGGCGGTGGCCTCCATCTGGGCCTTTTCCCGCCGCCCGGAGGCGTTTTTCGAGTGGGTGCGTCCGCTGGCTCGTATGATCCGGGAAGCTCGGCCCAACCCTGCTCACTATGCCCTGGCCCGTCTGGAAGCCGCTGGCATCCTTAAAGCGCTGATCACCCAGAACATCGATGAGCTCCATCAGAAAGCCGGTTCCCGCAACGTCATCGAGGTGCACGGTCATCTTCGGGAAGCGACCTGCATCCGCTGCTATCGCAAGGTCCCTGCGGAGCCTCATCTGGAGGCCTTCCTGCAGGATGGGACGATCCCTCGCTGTGAGCAGTGTGGAGGCGTGCTGAAGCCGGACATCATCCTGTTTGGAGAGCAATTGCCGGCCCGGGCGTTCCTGGCGGCTCAGCAGGAAGCCCGGCGGGCTGACGTGTTTCTGGTGGCCGGCTCCTCCTTAGAGGTCGCCCCTGCTGGGGATCTGCCGATCCTGGCGAAAGAGCATGGCGCTCGTCTGATCATCATGAACCTCTCCCCAACGGCCGCCGATCGATATGCCGACCTCTGGATCCGCGGGGACGTGGCGGAAATCTTACCCCAGCTGGTCGACGCTGTGCTGGGACCGGCGGAGGCTTCCGCATCCACGACTCACCCGGGGGAGACCACGGGGTGAGCTTCCGAACCCGTTGACGAAGATCGTGGGATGGGATGGGGATCCCGAAGGCTGCCCCATCCCTGAAATGAAGGAATGTTTCGATGTTCATCGGGGAGGATCCTGCATGGCACTGAAGGGAAACCTCCGGGATTTCAACACCGCCCAACTGCTCAACCTGATTCATCTGGCCCGGAAAACGGGAACGCTGATCGTGGAGGGCCGGAATGGAACTGCCCGCCTCTGTTTTAAAGATGGCAAGCTGATCTACGCAGCGCTGGATCGCCAGGACGGGCGCCTGGCAGATGTCCTGATGCGGGCTGGAAAGCTTCAACCGGAACAGTTAAAGGCGTTCGATCTCTCCCGCATTCAGGATGATAAGGTGCTGGGCCTTAAGCTGATCGAAGCGGGCTATGTCACCCAGCAGGATATCCTGAACAGCTTACGGGCCCAGATGCTGGACGTGGTGTATCGGCTGTTTTCCTGGAACGAGGGCGCTTTCCGCTTCGAGCCGGATCTTCAGACGCTGCAAAATCGCATTCCGGTTCCCATGGATCTGGAGAACATCATCATGGAGGGGGCCCGGCGTCTCCGGGAGGTGGAGCGCCTGAAGGAGGAGCTTCCGGACCTCGACATCCCGATCCGGCTGACCAGCCGTCCGGAGGCCATCCGTAAAGTGCAGCTGAGCACGGAGGAGTGGCGGGTGATCAGCCAGGTCAATGGGCGGAACACTATCGAGCAGATCATGCGCCGTTTGAATATGGATGAGATCCAGATCCGGCGCATCATCTACGGGCTCCTTCAAGCCGGGCTGATCGAGCTGGGAACCCCGCCGCCGGCCACCCCCCCTGCCGGGGTGCCTGCCCGCGGGCCGGGGGGCGGAGTCTCACGCTCTGTGGTGGAGAAGCTGATCAATTACTTCCGTCGGCTGTAGCGCTTTCGAGAGCAGCGGAGCTGCCGAAAGCGGCCTGGCCCGCCTGCAAGAGTTCAGCCAATCCCAGATCCCTTCGTCCAGCTGGCCGATATCCGGTTTCTGCCCATCCGGTGGACGATAGGGCTTTCGGTCCAGGGTTTCCGCCGGCGAGAAAACTGATCCCTTCTCGCTCCTTCCCTTGTGGCCCTCCGGGCTGTGGGAAGGGAGATGTCTGTCCGTTGGTCCATGGGATCTCCGGATGGGGTTGAGGCCGACTTCTGTGATCTGCGCCTGATGGAAGGTGGGTGCGAGGACCGAAGGTTCACCCCCTGTTCCGATAGATCTCTGAGGAGGACAGCCAACCCATGCAGGCCGTGAAGATCGTAGTGACCGGGCCCTTTGCCTCGGGGAAGACTCAATTCATCCGCACGATCAGCGA
>NZ_JANWXB010000242.1 GCF_025055495.1 Thermoflexus sp.
CAGCGCTAAATGCTCGTCCAGCAACTTGCTCACCGCATAAGCCCAACGCAACGAGGTCGGCGGGCCCAGCCGCAGATCGTCCCCCTCCGCCGCCGGCCAGTGCACGCCTTTCCCATAAACCTCCGAGGAGGAAGCCACACAAACCGAAATCCCGCGTTCCGCACACGCCTCCAGAACCCGCTGGGTCCCTTCCACATTGACCTGAATGGTCCGCACAGGGTCCGCCAGCACCCGAGGAACCCCCACCACCGCAGCCAAATGAAAGACCGCCTCCACTCCCCCCAGGGCCATCCGAAGCGCCGCGGGATCCCGCACATCGCCAACGATCACGCGAAGACGGGGATGATCGCGCACTCCACTCAGATTGCCCAATTGGCCTCCGCTGAGATCATCCAGAACCGTCACCTCATATCCCTCTGCCAGCAGACGCTCCACCAGATGGGAGCCAATGAAACCCGCCCCGCCTGTGACCAACACACGCACGTCCTTTCCTCCAGCACCTGATTAAGCGGAGCCAAGAACCTTATAGCCTCCGGCTCACATCCCCAACCCCAGGAAACCAAGGGCGCTAAATTACCCGGATCGGATTCGTCAGAATCCAGAGACGGCCACCACGATACACCTGAATCCGATAAATTCCCGGTTCCGCAGTGAGATGACGCAACATCCGCCCACGCGCCCGGGCAACCACGCCATCCCCAAAGCGGATCAGGCGGAACTCCCCCGGGAGAGGAGCCACCGCCTCCATCTGAACAGCCCCAGCTCGACGCAATGTCTCCCCCATCGTCGCCCGCCGGTGGCCGCTATAGGCCTCAAAGCGAAACCCTCGAGAAGAACCCAGCAGATCATTGGCAACCCAAGCACGACCCGCCTGCAAGGCATCACGAATCAGCGGCCAATCCTCTTCCACACGACGCTGGAGCGGATGATCCACCAGGATATGGGTATTCACCGCACGGAATAACCACTCATAGGGGAAAAGAACTCGCCGCAATGGCCCCAGCGCGTAAAGATGTGCATGGGCATCCGCCCCGCCGATGGCCACCGCTGGAATCTCAGAGAGCCACAATTGCTCCCACCATCGGACTGCCTCTGGAAAGGGGCCAAAGAGGAAGCGGTGGGGAAAAAACGCATAATAGAGCGCGTGAAGCGGGGTTCTCAACCGAGCCTTGAACTCGCTCATCGTATTCCAGAGCTCCAGGCCGGTGAACCCCACGACCTCACGATCCACCCAGGGGAGAGCCGGCTCGCCCAGCCGGCTCTGCAGCCAGCGAGGGGCATATTCCACCGGATGGGCCAGGAAGACTAAGGCCCCCAGCTCTCGGGCTGCGCAAATCAGCGCTTGAGGGGAAGAGGCAAGCGGAGCCAGCTCCTGACCGGCTCCCAGGATGAGGGCATGGTTCGCCTGGGGCTGCCGGCACGGATCGTGGACCTCCTCGCCCACCAGAAGCAGAACCCGATTGTGGTAGCCTTGCAGCCCTCCGACCCACACATTATGATCTGTCACCCCGACCACATCCAGGCCCGCCCGCGCTGCAGCGGCCACCACATCTCGATGAAAACCCGCTCCATCCGAGAAACGCGTGTGACTATGGAGATTACATACCAGCTCAATCATGATCCCTCACCGTTTCTGTATCATCATGAGCGATCGGACCTTCTTTCAAACGGTCCACCCATCTAACCGCCTCAAAAATTCCCTGGATTCAGTTTAGAGCAGGAGGAGGAAGCGAACAAGGGAGACATCCCCAACAGGAGAGAGCCATAAGCCCATTGCAATCCTACTTCACTACTTCACCCCTCAGTCACAGATAGAGACCAGTTGAACAATGGCTCCACCCCCCTTTTACCCCTCTCCCTACGGCCCTCCGGGCCGTAGGGAGAGGGGTAAAAATACCTTCGGGGGAGGCGCCGAAGGCACCCGAATCCGCCCTCAAAGCCCCCGAACGCTTACTCAATCAGCAACAGAACAGCGGGTTGCCGTGCTACAATGAGAGAAGAGCATCGACCGGCTACAACCGTTCTATGAGACGCCATGCCATCTGGCAGGCCAGAAAGGAGGATATTCCCAATGGAGTGGATCACCTTTGGCGTGCCCATTCTCGTAGCGGCCATTGCCCTGCTCTCCTCTGCGATCCGCATCCTGCCGGAGTGGGAACGCGGCGTGGTGCTACGGCTTGGCCGCTACCATTCAACGAAAGGCCCGGGTCTCTTCTTCATCATCCCGATCATCGATCGGGTGATCCGGGTCAACCTGAGGCTGATGACCTTCGATGTGCCGCCCCAGGAAGCGATCACCCGAGATAACGTCACCGTGAAGGTAAACGCCGTCGTCTTCTATCGCGTGATCGACCCAGCGAAGGCCATCACCCAGGTGGAGGATTTCAAGGCGGCAACCTGGAACCTCGCCCAGACAACCCTCCGCAGCGTCCTGGGCCAGTCGGAGCTGGACGAATTGCTGGCCCACCGCGATAAGGTGAACGCCCACCTGAGGCAGATCCTGGATGAGGCGACCGATTCGTGGGGGATCAAGGTGGTGATGGTGGAGGTGAAAGACGTAGAGCTTCCGCAGGGGATGCAGCGAGCGATGGCCCGACAAGCCGAGGCGGAACGGGAGAAGCGAGCGAAGATCATTCATGCGGAAGGAGAATACCAGGCCGCGAAGACCCTGGTGGAGGCCGCCCGGATGATCGCCTCCGAGCCTGCCGCCCTCCAGCTACGGTATCTGCAAACCCTGACAGAGATCTCGATGGAGAAGAACTCCACCATCATCTTCCCAGTGCCAGTGGATACCCTCCAGGTCTTCCTGGGCAATATGCATCGGGCCACCCCCAGCTCCTGAGAAGGAGATTTCAGAGCAACCGGGCGTGGGGAAGAGTAGATTACTCCACTCCCTAACTTACCCTCTTTGCCTGGGTGGGCAAGGAGGGCAAGTTGCCTTTCTCCCTCCGCGGGATGAGCTGGGGTCTCCGATCCCCAGCTCATCCCACCGGACCATGGACGAACTCGCGATTCCTTTCTGTGGGGAGATTTCGGGAGGGCAGGGATGGGGTGGGGTGCCTTCGGCGCCCCACCCCATCCCTAAACGGTTATTTCCCCGGCCCCTCAGCTCTGCAGGCTGTGGGGAGAGGGGTGCAGGGGATGGGGATTTCCCATTGCTGAGAGCAACATTTTTTCAAGGATCCGACCGACCGCCTTTAGTGCTTTGTCCATTTTTCATTTGGGGGTTTTAGGATGCAGTGTGGGAAGCCTTTGGCCTCCCGCACCGCCCCCGAAAGATGTTCTCTTCCCCCTCCCCACAGCCCTCTGGGCCGTGGGGAGGGGGAAGAAAGAGGGGGGGCCATCGCCTTCCAGACTCGCTTCGGTTCCTCCCATCCCCAGTTTATAGCTGGATAAAGCACTGGGCTTGCCTGACTCTAAAACCCGCGGAGTATGATCGATGTATCAACGCCAGGTGCAACGGGTGTTATGGATCGTCCTGGCAGCCAACCTGACGGTAGCCGTCATTAAGCTTTTCGTCGGGCTGCGAGCTGGAGCCCTGAGCGCCATGGCCGACGCATTCCACAGCGGGCTGGACGCCTCGGCCAACATCATCGGGCTGGTAGGGATCGCGCTGGCCTCGCGGCCACCCGATCGCAACCATCCCTACGGCCATCGTAAATATGAGGCCATCGCCGCCCTGATCCTGGGCGTCTTTCTGTTGATGGCCTCCCTGGAGGTCATTCGAGGCGTGATCGAGCGGTTGCTTCTGGGAGGGCAACCGGAGGTCAGCGGGCCATTGTTTATGCTGATGCTGCTCACCCTGCCGATGAATTTCGCCATCTCCCGCTACGAAGCCCGCCAGGGAGAGCGACTGCGCAGCAGCATCCTGATGGCCGACGCCCTTCACACCCGCACCGATGTCTTCGTTACGCTGTCGGTCCTGGCCAGCCTGGCCGCCGTTCGCCTGGGGCTCCCCTGGCTGGACCCCCTGGTCGCTCTGGGCGTGGTGGGGGTGATCATCGCTGCCGGCCTGCGCATCCTTCGATCCACCGCCCTGGTGCTCACGGATAGCGCAGCCATCGATCCGGCAGAGGTCGAACGGGTAGCCCTTTCCGTGCCGGGGGTGCGCTCCATTCATCGGGTGCGCAGCCGGGGAACGCCGGATGAGACCTACGTGGATCTTCACCTTAAGGTGGATCCTGCGATGAGCACCGAGCAGGCCCATGCCATCGCCACAGAGGTCGAGGAACGGTTGAAATCCGAGATCCAGGGCGTGGTGGATGCGGTGGTTCATATCGAGCCCGGACGCCTTCCTCCCTCTTCCGAATGGGAAGCCATGACCGTCCGTCTGCGGAACCTGGCCGATGGACTGGGACTGGGCGTGCACGAGCTCCACGGGGTCCAGACTCCAGAAGGATATCACATCGGGCTCCACGTGGAGGTCGATGAAGCCCTCTCCGTGGAGGAAGCGCATGACCGGGTCACGGAGTTGGAGCGACGAGCCCGGGAGCACTTCCCCCAGATCCTCACCGTAACCACCCACATCGAACCCCGAGCCCATGGGCCACGGGCTGCAGGCCCCGGGGCTCCGGAGGCCCTGATCGTCGCCGCCCGGGAAGCTGTGGAACGGATCTTTGGCCCCGGATCCTGCCAGGAGGTCCGCCTTTACCCCCATGAGGCGGGCTATGATGTGGCGCTGATCTGCCAGGTAGCCGGGAAGACCCCACTGGAGGAAGCTCATCGGCAGGCGGAGACCGTTGAGCAGGAATTGCGACAGCGCTTCCCGGAGCTCCAGCACATCATCGTCCATGTAGAGCCGGCTGGGATGACCCAAGACGTTCTTTCGTGAAGTGGAGCAAGCGGGAATGATCTTTCGGGCCTCGATCCCCGAAATCCGTGAGAGCTTAGCACAGCCCTTTCAGGTTTATCCGATCGCTCGGTTCGGAACGGTTCACGTTTACGCCTATCGCTCTTACGGCGAGGTCACCCGGCATCGTCATCCGGAATTCGATGAGGTGTTTCTGATTTACGAAGGGCTGGTCACCTTCTGGACGGATCGTGAGGAACTGACGTTGAAGCCCGACGAGCTGATCTGGATCCCCCGTGGCATGGCCCACCGTTCCGGATCGCGGGTGCCCTCGCTGGTGCTGCTATTCCGAAAGGATTTCATGCCCGAGCGTCGGAACGGGGATTTTCGGATCAGCGATCCGACCGTAGGATCTCCCATTACCGCGCGCATTCATGAGCGCCTTCGAGCCTATCCGGATTTCACGCCAGCGCTTCTGCTGGAGGCCGACGCGGTCCGCTACCATGGGCTTCGGGGGAATGGGTCTTCCCCGGAGTGGAAAACTCAAGGGCCTACGTTCCTGTTGTTGCTGCGGGGCGAGATCGCGATGGAGGCCGGCCGGCCGGACTGGCCAGAGCCAGTCCGCGGGATTTTGGCCCCCGGCGAACTGGCCGTTCTTCCACCGGGCACCCGCTGGCGATGGACAAGCCGAGAGCGATCGGTGCTTCTCTGGGTAGAGGATATGGAAGCCCACAACTCAGCACAAGAGCAGGGCTGAATGCGACATGAAGTTAACACCTGCAAGGAGGAAATCCTGCTCTCCGATGCGAAAGCCGCATAAACTGAAAACTGTAAAAAGCCTTCCGCGCGCAGGCATGCTGGATCAGATAGACCATACGATGGGTGGAGAACTGCAAACTGGCTTTTTCCGAGCCATTCCATGGCGGCGGATCCTGCGGACCATTGGCTGGGTCAGCTGGTCGCTGACCCTGATCATGCTGATGATGGTTCTCGTGGCATGGCCGATCGACAACGGGGCCACCCAGGTATGGCAGATCGGACAGGTAGCCCCTCAAACCATCTTCGCTCCTTATGAGCTCCGTTACCCCAGCATGGTCCTGACCGAGCAGGCCCGGGAGGCTGCCGCTGCTCAGGTCGCACCGATCTACACCGGCCCGGATCCTCGAATCGCCCGGCAGCAGGTGGAGAAGCTTCGTCAGAGCCTGGAGATTATCGAGCGTCTCCGCGAGGAAACCCTTCCGCTGGACGAAAAGGTCCGTCGGCTGGAACAGGTGAGCACGGATTACGACCTTCCCCCAGAACAACGTCTCCGCCTGCTGACCATGGATTCCTCCCGATGGGAGCTGCTCACCGGCGAGGCCCTGAGGCTGCTGGATCAGATCATGCGGGAGCCCATTCGAGAGGATGAAGGGTCCATGGTGCTTCGCGAGCTCCCTCGTCAGGTCACCGCCCGCCTCACAGAGGATGAAGCCGACCTGGTGGTCCGGCTGGTGGCGCCTCTGATTGTTCCGAACAGCGTGCTGGATGTAGAGGCCACCGAGGCCGCCCGCCGACAGGCCCGGGAGGCCGTGCCCCCTCAGATCCGTCGGATCCGCGCGGGCGAGGCCATCATCCGCCAGGGAGACATCCTGGACGCGCTGGCCATAGAAGCGCTCCAGCAATACGGCCTGATCTCCCCCGCGACCCCCTGGCATCTTCCGGTCTCCCGGGGAACGATTGCAGGTCTTGGGGCGCTCGGGCTCCTGCTGCTCCTCCAGCGGGTTGCCCCCGAAGTTCAGGAACGCCCCCGGCGCCTGCTGGCCCTCCTGGGCGTTCTCCTCCTCTTCGCCCTGGGCGCACGCCTCGTCACGGTTTTCGCGCCCGATTGGATCTGGGCCTTTCCCACCGCAGCGCTGGGCATGCTGATGGTCGCCGGATTGGGCACCGTGCCGGCCCTGTTGCTCAGTGCGATCTGGTCCTTATGGTTTGGCCTGATCGCTGATCGAACCCTCGCCTTCCTGGCCGCCTCCCTCCTGGCCAACTGGATCACGATCCTGATGCTCCACCGGCTCGAGCGCCTCCAGACGCTGTTAATGGCCGGATTGAGTGCGGGCGCGGTCACCGGCCTGATCGGCATCGCCGCCGCCGCGGAGGCTGGATCGCTTTCCCCGCTGGGGGTGCTCATCACCGCAGGGATGGGAGTGCTGGCCGGTGCCCTGTCGATCACGATCACCCTGATTGGGTTTATCGTGCTGGGTGTCCTCTTCGATGTCACCACGCCGCTCCATCTCCTGGAGCTGGCCCGCCCCACCCACCCGCTTTTGCATCAGCTGATGGTGCGGGCTCCGGGAACCTATCATCACACGCTGATGGTCGCCAACCTGGCGGAACAGGCCGCCCTGCGGATCGGCGCGGATCCCCTCCTGGCCCGGGTGGGAGCCCTATATCACGACATCGGGAAGATGGTCCGCCCATATTTGTTCGTGGAGAACCAATTGAATGGAGGCAACCCCCACGAGCAGATGGATCCTTACACCAGCGCCCAGGCGATCCTGCGCCATGTCGAGGACGGCCTCGCCCTGGCCCGACGCTATCGGCTCCCCCGCCGGATCCGAGCCTTCATCCAGGAGCACCATGGGACCATGTGCGTGACCATCCCCTATCATCGTGCGGTTCAGGAGTCGAGGGATCCGGAAAAGGTGGATCGGGCGGCCTTCTGCTATCGGGGCCCGCGGCCCCAAAGCAAGGAAACGGCCATTGTGATGCTCGCAGATGGCTGCGAGGCCGCTGTCCGGGCAGCGCGGCCAAAGGACCCCCAGGAGCTGGCGCGGATCCTGGAACGGGTGTTTCAGGAACGCATCTACTCCGGACAACTGGATGAGGCGCCGTTAACCATGCAAGATCTCCAGGGGATCCGAGAGGCGTTCCTCCAGGTTTTCCAGGGGATGTTCCACCCCCGCCTGATCTATCCAGAGGCTCCGTCTCGTTGAGAGAGTCCCAGGGCTGAGAGGCAGTCGAGGATCGAGGGCTACTTCCCCAGCCCGAAACCCGTGAGAGAGCTTGAAAATTCCACCGGACGTCAGGCGTCTGTCGGCAGAGCGGGGGATCCCTGCAATCCAGAGCGATCCGATGAAGGGAAAGAGGCGATCTCGCATCCGAGTTGAAATCCGTGCGCCCCGTGCGTATCAGGCCCCGGGGCGCATCGCCGGGCTGCGACGGGCCGCCCGAGCTGTCCTTCGGCGCCATGGGCTGGAAGGCAGCGCCACCCTGACGGTAGCGCTGGTCGATGAGGAGACCATCCACCATCTGAACCGAACCTATCGGGGGATCGATGCACCCACAGATGTGCTTTCCTTCCCCACGCAGGTGGAAATCTTTCCCGGCGTGCGCTATCTGGGCGATGTCGTGATCGCTTTTCCCTATGCGGCTCGCCAGGCTCAACGGGAGGGACATCCCCTGGACGGGGAGCTGGCGTTGCTGACCGTGCATGGAGTTCTACATCTGCTGGGCTATGATCACGATACGGAGCCTGAGCGGCATCGGATGTGGGCGATCCAGCGGGAGATCCTCGATGAGCTGGGCTTTCCCGGGATCGCCCCCACGGACGAAGAAGAATCGGTCGGATAGAGGGTGCGCGAAACCGAAGAGATCGCAAGCCAGAACAGACATCGGGCCCGGGTTGCCCCCGCCTGAGCTTTCCGGTAGTGTTTCTCCTGCAGACGGGCGAGGGACGGGGCATCAATGGCCTTTCCCCCTTTATCCCCCCCTCCGAGGCGATTCTTCATACCCCCATCCAGAGGGACAGACCGAGCCGGAAGGCGGTTGCCGAATGGGTGGGCTGCCCGTATAATCCAGCCCGGATCCCTTCGAAGCTGATGCGGCAACCCGGGGGGAGATATCCTTCGATCCAAAGACAGTTCGGGAGGGCGAGCCTCATAACGGGCTCCCGATGCTGGGCTGAAGGGCGGGAGGGCTCCATGAGCGCATCTCCACCGGGTCGGACAACAAACCCGTGAAGACTGCCCTCCAGGAAGTCAAGTGCCATTGTCCATCTCTGCCCGAGCATGTCATCCTGGATCTGGAGAAGAAGACCGGTGTGGAATCCGATCGACGCGCTGTTAGGATGGTTTTCCCTGGACATTGGGATCGATCTGGGGACAGCAACCACCTTGGTGTGCGTGCGGGGAAAGGGGATCGTCATTCACGAGCCATCGTGGGTGGCCATTGACCGGCGTTCCCGACAGGTGCTGGCGGTCGGGGAGGCGGCCAAGGAAATGGTGGGTCGGACCCCCGCTCATATTGTGGCGATCCGCCCGCTGCGGGACGGGGTGATCTCGGAGTTCGAGGTCACCCGGGAGATGATCGGCGAGTTCATCCGCAAAGCCCACCAGCAGGTCCCTGTCCCGGTCCCTCGCCCCCGGGTGGTGATAGGGATCCCCAGTGGGGTCACCGAAGTGGAGCGCCGCGCGGTCCACGACGCCTGTCTGGCCGCCGGCGCCCGCGTCGCCTTCCTGATTGAGGAACCCCTGGCGGCGGCCATTGGGATCGGCCTACCGGTCGCCGAGGCCCGCGGGAGCATGGTGGTGGATATCGGCGGGGGAACCACCGAGGTGGCCGTCTTCGCTCTGGGAGGGATCGTGGTCGGACGTTCGGTCCGCGTGGCTGGGGACGAAATGGACGAGGCCATCGTGAATTATATGCGTCAGCGCTATAACCTTCTCATCGGTGAGCGGATGGCCGAGCGGGTGAAGATCGAAATCGGGTCCGCCTATCCCCTTCCGGAGGAGCGGACCATGGTCGTCCGCGGGCGGAATCTGGTCACCGGGCTGCCCGATGCCATTGAGGTCTCCAGCATCGAGATCCGCGAGGCCCTGCGGGACGCGGTAGGGATCATCGTGGACACGGTGAAATCCGTCCTGGATGAGACGCCGCCCGAACTGGTCGCGGATATTATGGAGGTCGGCATCGCCCTGGTCGGCGGCGGGGCCCAACTCAAGGGCCTGGCCCAACGCCTGACCGAGGAAACGCGCATCCGATGCTGGGTTCCCCCGAATCCGGTCATCGCTGTCGCGATGGGAGCGGCGAAGGTGCTGGAAGACCTGGACACCTGGCATCGAGTGCTGACCTCGCTGGATCGCGGCCGGCCGCCCCGATCGCCGGTGCGCATCGGCCAGCCGATCGCCCGGTAAAGGAACGCCGCCTCGCGATTGAGCATCTCTTTGCGCCAGCCGGGAGGCCTGGTGGCCTCGACCATCCCGAAACGTCCATTGGAGGAATGGGGGGAGGAAGAATGGCCCTGCGCCCGGGAGATCGACGGCCGTGGATGGTCTGGCTGTTCATCGGCCTGGCGGTGTTGCTCCTCTTCCTCCACGGGCTGGGATGGCTTCAGCCGGTGGAGTCCCTTCTGGCGGTTCCCCTAACACCCCTCCAGCGCCTCGTGGTCGACGTGGGACGCAACGCCCTGGATGCGGTAGGATTCCTTCGGGAGATCCGGGATCTCCGGGAGGAGGCAGAGCGCTTGCGGGCTCAGGTGGAAGATCTCCAGACAGAGAACCTGCGTCTGCGAGAGCTGGCCGCCGAGAACGCCGAGCTGAAGGCGCTGTTGGGGATCGTCCAGGAGAACCCTCAGACCACGTTCGTGGCCGCCACGGTGATCGGCTACGAGACGGATCCTTATCTTCGCTTTCTCATCCTGGATGTGGGAACCCGTCAGGGGATCCGGAAAGGGATGCCGGTGATCACCCGGGGCTCCGCCCTGGTTGGGCGGATCACCTCTGCGGATCTTAACCGCTCCCGGGTGCGTTTGCTGAACGATGGGGGAAGCCAGGTGGGGGCGCTGTTGCAAACCACTCGCGCGACCGGGATGGTGATCGGCCAGCCCGATGGGAGCCTGTTGCTGGATTTTGTGCGCCCCGATGAGGAGATCCTCCCGGGCGATGTGGTGCTGACATCCGGAGTGGGGGGCCAGATCCCTCGGGCGCTGGTCATCGGCCAGGTCGCCGAGGTGCTAGGGTCGGGAGAGCCCTTCCAGCGGGCCCGCGTTCGCCCAGCAGTCGATCCACGACGCCTAACCTACGTGCTGGTGATTACGAGCTTTCCCGGCATGGAAACCCCGATCCAGCCCTAAGATCCACGTGATAACCAGACAAAGCATTCAGCTTCCCAGGGGAAGATTTCATTCCCCTTGAAATCGAAAGCACGATCCTGTGCAGGAATAGGCCTTTGATGCGACGACGATGGGTGCAGGCCCTGGGCGTCCTGGGAGTCGCCGCGCTGCTTCAGGCGACCTGGGTCCCCCTGGGGATCTCGGATCCCGGGCGCCCGAATCTGGTCTTCCTGGTGGTCGCCACCGCGGCCTTCCTTGCCCCATTGGAGGAAGGCTTCGGATGGGCGCTGGCCGGGGGGCTGCTGCTGGACCTTTTCTCCGGCGGTCCGATGGGGCATAGCGCGCTGGCCCTGATGGCGATGGTTCCCCTCGCCCATGGGCTCAGTCGGCCCGTTTTCCGGGGGAGACTGATCATGCCGGCGCTAGTGGCCGTGGCGGGCACCCTCGTGATGGAGAGCACTCGAGGGATCCTCCTGATGGCCTTACAATATCCAGTGGATTGGAACACAGCGCTCCGCCAGGTGATCCTTCCGGAGGCGCTCTGGAATACGGTGGGAATGTTGTTGTTCTATCCCCTGTTTCGAGCGCTTCGACCCCGCCCTGAGCGGCCGGCGTTACGCCCGTAAGGGGAAAACCTTCACTTCACCGCGTGGAGAGGGGGTGAGAGGGCGATGGCTTTGTTGCCCGCACCCCACCCGAATCACCCGTTTGCAACGGAACTGGAGAACGCAGGGGAGCGACCGGGGCTCAGCGATGTCGGAACCTTATCCACCTCGTGCAGAATCGGAAGCTCTGGATAGCGTGGCGGTATTTCGTCCTCCCCCACCGCCTCGCCCTTCCCCTTATCTTCGCCTGATCCTCTGGGGTTTGTGGATCGCCCTCGCCTTCGCCGGGCTGGGTTATCGCCTCTATCAGCTCCAGATCCTCGAGGGACCAGGATATCAGGCCCTGGGGGAACGCAATCGCCTCCGGGTGATCCCTCTGGAGGCTCCCCGGGGGCTCCTTCTGGATCGTCATGGCCGCCCACTGGTCCAGAACGATCCGGCTTTTCGGGTCCTGGTGATCCCGGGAGAGCTCCCGGAGGAGCCTTCCCATCGGGAGGCGATCTTCCATCAGCTCAGCCAGTGGCTGGGCATCCCTGAGGAAGGCAGCGGGGCCTCGGCCCATGGACAGGGCAGCCCGGGGATCCGGGATCGGGTCGAGGCCGCCGCCCGCGAGGCGCCCTTCCGTCCGCTGGTCTTAAAGGAACCCGTGGATCGGGAGGTCGCATTCCGCCTGATGGAGGAAGAAGCACGCCTTCCGGGTGTACGGGTGGAACTGATTCTGCAGCGGCGCTACCCGACGGGCGTGCTGACGGCCCACGTGGTGGGCTTTGTTGGGCGCATCCCGGCGGAGCAGGCTGCGCGCTATCAAGCGGAAGGCTACGATCCGGCGGTGGATCGGGTGGGGCTCAGCGGCCTGGAATATGCCCTGGAGTCCTGGCTGCGGGGCGTAAAGGGGGCGCGCTATGTGGAGGAGGATGCCCTGGGCCGGCCGGTGCGGACACTGGCGGAGATCCCGCCTCAGGCAGGGGCCCGGATCACATTGACGCTGGATCTGGATCTGCAGAAAGCGGCGCGGGCGGCGCTGCAGGCGAAGGTGGAGGAGCTCAACCGCATCGCTGGCCGGGAGATCACTCGACGGGCGGTCGCCCTCGTGATGCGGCCCACCACGGGAGAGATCCTGGCGATGGTCAGCCTCCCGGATTACGACAACAACCTGTTCGTCAGCCCGGATCTCCCTCAGGTCTATCCCCGCCTGTTGGAGGATCCCTTCGGCCCGCTGCTGAACCACGCGGTCGCTTCCCAGTTCGCGCCGGGTTCTTCTTTCAAACCCATCGTGGCCGCGGCCGCCCTCCAGGAAGGAGTGATCACGCCGCGGACCCAACTGTTCGATCCCGGGGAGATCGTGATTCCCAACCGGTATTTCCCCAATGATCCCGGGTTGGCCCAGCATTTCTTCTGCTGGTTGCGCTCCGGCCACGGCTGGCAAAACGTGGTAGATGCCCTGGCCAACTCCTGCAATGTGTTCTTCTACAAAGTGGCGGGAGGCTACGATGTGCCTGGGGAGCCGGCCTTCAAGGGTTTGGGGATCGAGCGCCTGGTGCGCTATATGCGCGCCTTCGGCCTGGGCGAGCCGACGGGGATCGAGTTGCCCGGGGAGGCCGCCGGACAAGTGCCGGACCCGGAGTGGAAGCGCCGCACGTTCGGGGAAACCTGGTCCACCGGGGACACCTACAATCTGGGGATCGGGCAGGGGTATTTGCTGGTAACGCCGTTGCAATTGATCAACGCGGTCAGCGCCATCGCCAACGGGGGAACCCTCTACCGGCCGACGCTGGTGCGGGAGATCGCGGACGCCCAAGGTCACCTTCTTCGATCGTTCCAGCCGGAGATCCTCGGGCGGCTCCCGATCGCGCCAGAGCATCTGGCAGTGGTCCGGGAGGGCATGGTCGCCGCGGTAGAGCGCGGAACCGCTGTCCGGGCCCAGGTCCCGGGGATCCGCGTGGCCGGCAAGACCGGGACCGCGGAGTTTTGCGATGATCTGGCGTTTCGGATGGGGCTCTGCTCGGGGCGGCGGCTGCCCAGCCACGCTTGGTTCGTCGCCTTCGCGCCAGCGGAGGCGCCCGAGGTGGCCGTGCTGGTGTTCATCTGGAACGGAGGGGAGGGCTCTCAGAACGCCGCGCCGGTGGCCCGGCAGATCCTGGAGGCCTATTTCCAGCGGTGAGCGGCAATGGCCGGATCCTCTATCCGGGGGGAAAGCCGATGTGGCGTGCACTCTTCGTCTCCCTCTCGCGCAACCGGACGATGAAGGAACGGGTGATGCGCTGGGGGTTCGTATGGCGAGCCGCCTCGCGTTTTGTGGCGGGCGAGACGCTGGAGGATGGCCTTCGGGCCATCCGGGAGCTGGAGGCGCTGGGGATCCGGGGCATCCTGGATCATCTGGGGGAGAACGTGGAATCGGAGACGGATGCGAACCGGGCGACGGAGGATTATCTGCTGGCCCTGGACCGCATCGAGAGGCTGGGGCTCGGTGGAGGCCTCGCCCGCTCCTCCCTCCCCCACCTGGCCGTCAAGCCGACCCACCTGGGACTGGACCTGGGGGAAGCGATCTGCGAGCGCAACCTGCGGCAGGTGGTCGAGCGAGCGGCCCGGGCCGGAACCGTGGTGGAGATCGATATGGAGAGCAGTGCGTATACCGAGCGGACCCTGAACCTTTACCGACGCCTGGCCTACGAGTATCCGAACACCCGGATCGCCATCCAGGCCTATCTCTATCGCAGCCGGGAAGATGTGGAGCGCCTGATCGAAGAGGGGATCGCCCGGATCCGGCTGTGTAAGGGGGCTTATCAGGAGCCGCCTCACCTCGCCTATCCCCGGAAACGCGATGTGGATGCAAACTTTGTGCGGCTGATGGAGCGGCTCCTGTCGGGGGAGGCGCGAGGTCGAGGGGCCTACGTCGCCATCGCCACCCACGACGAGCGCATTATCCAACACGCACTCCGCCGGATCGCCGAGGAGGAGGTTCCCCGTGAGGCTTTCGAGTTCCAGATGCTCTACGGGATCCGGCGAGACCTTCAGGTGGCCCTGGCTCGTCAGGGATTCACGGTGCGGGTTTACGTGCCGTATGGGACGGAATGGTATCCCTACTTCATGCGACGTTTGGGGGAACGACCGGCGAACGTTTGGTTTGTGGTGCGCAATCTTCTCTATGCTTAGGGGTTACGCTGTGAGGAGTTGGTTAGATCCAATGGAATGGACCCACCCCTTTCTCTCCTCCTCCCTGTGGCCCTGAGGTTTAGGGGCGGGTGGGGCTGCTGAAGGCGGCCCGCCCCTAAATATCCATTTCCCCCTTCCCGTGACCAAGGGCCGCGGGGAGGGAGGAAGGGGAGGAGAGGCTGGCCCCTTTA
The DNA here is from genome assembly GCF_025055495.1 of Thermoflexus sp. Taxonomy (GTDB): domain Bacteria; phylum Chloroflexota; class Anaerolineae; order Thermoflexales; family Thermoflexaceae; genus Thermoflexus. The sequence continues at coordinate 14,824 of NZ_JANWXB010000242.1, forward strand.
AGGAATCCAAACCTTTGCCCTCCCGCGAATAACGAAATCCCTACCATGAAACGCCTGATGGACAGGTGGCGCTCCCTAACATCGGCTCGAAAGATCCTGCTGGGTTTGTTGCTCGTCGTCCTGGGGCTGCTGGGCCTGGGGTTCACCGGAGAGATCCTGCGGGCCCGCTGGCGGGGAACGACCGCGGGGTTCCCGCCGCCGATCCCCTGGTCCGGCGAGCCCCGAGTGGGCCTGAACGTCTCTCTGTTCGGACAGGACCCAGCAATCCGCCAGCGCGACCTAACGCAGATCCGCGCCCTGGGGATCTCCCGCATCCGTGCGTTCTTCCCCTGGTCCCAGATCGAGCCAGAACGGGGACGCCTGGACTGGACGGAAGCGGATGCCGTGATGGCGGATGTGCAGGCCGCCGGGCTGGAACTGGTCGCCGTGCTGGGGGATAGCCCCCCATGGGCCGCTCGGCGAGCCGGTCCAATGGCCCCCCCGCTGAACCCCGCGGACTTCGCTCGGTTCGCCGGGGCGTTCGCGTCGCGCTATGGACAGCGGATGCAGTTTTACCAGATCTGGGATGAGCCGAATCTCACCATCGGGTGGGGAGGCGGCTTCCCGGACCCGGAGACCTATTGGGTCCTGCTCCGCGAGGCGGCCGCAGCGATCCGCCAGGCCGACCCGGACGCGGTCATCGTGCTGGCCGGGCTGGCCCCAACGGTGGAGCAGGGCCCCTGGAACCTCGCCGACTGGCTGTTCCTCGAACGGCTTTACCGGCTTTGCGCCCGCGAAGGACGCGAGGCTACGGGGGAAGGGCGCGTTGCCCCATGCCCCTATTTTGACATCGTGGCCGCCAAACCCTACGGGTTCGACACCGGCCCCGAGGACCGTCGGGTGGACCCCGAGGTCCTGAATTTCTCCCGGGCGGTCCTTTTGCGGGAAGTGATGGTGCGCTACGGAGATGAAGGGAAGCCGGTCTGGGCCAGCCATTGGGGGTGGAACGCGCTGCCGCCGGGCTGGACCGGCCGTCCCTCGATCTGGGGGCAGGTGGACGAGACCACGCAGGCCCGCTATGTTCAGGAGGCGATCGAGCGGGTCCGACGAGAGTGGCCCTGGATGGGGACGATGTTCCTGGAGAGCTGGCGGCCGGACGCCCCGCTCGATGATCCGCGCTGGGGCTTCGCCCTCGTGGATCCCACTGGGCGATGGCGGCCCGCCGCGGAGGCGCTGCGCGCCCCAGCGCGCCGCGCACCCATCAAGCCGGGCGACAATACCGCCGCCAACCCGCAGGGGAGCGCGGGTGGGTCAGTCAATGGGCCGCCCCCCGGAGCCGGCTATGTAGGCGCGGG